>CAYYOE010000540.1:0-1905 GCA_964473055.1 uncultured Rhodobacterales bacterium
GCGGCCATGAAGTAGGCCGACAGATCGCTGTCCGCGCCGTCCGGTCCCGGCACATGGGGCGGCCCCCAGCCGCGCGTGTCGTCGCCCGTGCCAGGCGCCTCGACCTTCCAGACCGTGGCGCCCAGGTCGCCCAGCAGCTGCGTGGCCGTGGGCCCCGCCAGAATGCGCGTCAGGTCCAGCACCACCAGCCCGTCGAGGGCTGCCGGTGTGGACGTATTCGGTCCGGTCGGGGTCAGTGGGTCGGGCATGGCGGGCGTCTCCGGTCGGCAGCGCCACACGGTCATCAGGGACTTTCGGCATCGATGCAAGGCCATGCGCGCGTCCGGCAACCGGCCCGATCCTGCGTCGCCGGATGCTACTTGACTGTTCTAGTCAACTTCTCTAACCGGCTGGTGGTGTGGGAACCGAGCAGGGGTATCCGTCCCCTGCGAGAGGCAGGCGCCACAGGCCGGAAGGGCTGGGCGCGTTACCGTGAACCTGTTCCTGTTCTGGTCGAAGACCACGGCAGAGTTCAACGAAGAGACACGGGAGAAAGACCCCATGAACATCCTGAAACCTACCCTTCTGGCGCTGGCCGCCCTGGCCGCAACGCCGCTGGCCGCACAGGACCTGACGCTCTATTCGGGCCGCGGCGAGGCGCTGGTCGCCCCGATCATCGCCGCCTTCGAGGCAGAAACCGGCATCAAGGTGAACGTCCGCTACGGCGGCACGTCCGAACTGGCGATCCTGCTGCAGGAAGAGGGTGCGAATTCCCCCGCCGACCTGTACTGGGCGCAGGATGTCGGTGCGCTGGGCGCGGTCGCCGGCCAGATGTCCGCGCTGCCGGCCGAAACCCTGGACAAGGTACCGGCGGTCTACCGTGACACAGACGGGCGCTGGATCGGGATTTCGGGCCGTGTCCGACTGATCGCTCACAACACAAGTGTCGATCCTGCCTCCCTGCCCAAGACACTGGCGGACATGGCCGATCCCGCCTTCAAGGGCCGTTTCGCCCTGGCGCCCACGAACGGGTCGTTCCAGGCGCATGTCACCGCGCTGCGCGTGGCTGCGGGTGACGAATTCGCGCTGGAATGGCTGCAGGGCGTGGTGGCGAACGAGCCGGTGATCGTGTCGAACAACACCGCGGGCTACCAGGCGGTTGCCGATGGCGAGGCCGACTTCTTCTGGACGAACAACTACTACCTCGGGCGGTTCCTGACTGCGAACGCTGATTTCCCGGTGGCGCACGCGCATTTCGAACCGGGCGACATCGGCAACCTGATGATGACCGCGGCGATCGGTGTGTTGGAAACCTCGGACAACAAGGACGCGGCGGCCACATTCGTAAACTACCTGCTGTCGCCGTCGGCGCAGCAGTACTTCATGGGCAGCGTCTATGAATTCCCGGTAACCGGGACGGCGATCGTGCCGGCGGCCTTCAGCGGCAAGCTGATGCCCTATGAGACGGCGGTCGAGGTCGCGCCCGAATTCGATCTGAATGCGCTGGGAGACCTGGAAGGCACGCTGGATCTGCTGCGTGAGGCCGGTCTGATTTGACAGTCGCCACCGCCACAAGATCTCTGTTTCCGGGCCGCCGCATGCCGGCGGCCCGGATCGTGTTTTCGGCGCTGGGGCTGGGCATCGGCGTCCTGATGCTGCTGCCGCTCTACTACCTGCTCTTGCGCGCGTTCCAGGCCGACCCTGAAACCGTCTGGCGGCTTCTGATGCGTCCACGCACCGGGCAGCTTCTGCTGAATACGGCGGCACTGACGGCTGGCGTTTTGGGCCTGTGCACCGTGATCGCGCTGCCGCTCGCATGGCTGGTCAGCCGCACCGATCTGCCGGGGCGTCGCGTGGTCAACTTCCTCGCCGTGCTGCCGCTGGCGGTGCCGGGCTATGTGATGGCCTATGCGCTGATCGGGCTGT
>CAYYOE010000541.1:0-1899 GCA_964473055.1 uncultured Rhodobacterales bacterium
GCCCTTGCCGCGCGAATAGCCGCCCTCGCGGCCCGTCAGTTCGGCCATCACGCCCTTGGGGTCCATGCCACAGGCCAGCATGTGCCCATGGTCGCGGTAGCTGGTGATGCGCTTGTCGCCTTCCTCTGCCGCGGCTTCCAGCCCAACGACCACGGCCTCCTGGCCGATATAGAGGTGGCAGAAGCCCCCGATCAGGCCCATTCCGTAAAGCTGACCCGCCTTTTCCTCGAACCGCCGGATCAGCAGCATCTCGCGGTAGTAGCGTTTCAGTTCGTCAGCCGAGACATTGGCGCGTCTGGCGGGCTTGGCGGTTGCGGCGCCAGCCGGTGCGGCGGCTTTCCTGGTGGCCATGCGGGGTGCCTCCTCCCGAGGTCTGTGGAATAGTTCAGCGTTAAACTATCCCCTACACCAGCCGCGACGGGAATTCATCCCCGAAATCGTCCCGCAAGGTTGCCGGGAACGAAATCCCGGCATGTCCCGGATGCAAGCCCCGCATGTGTCCGCCGTTGGGCGTAGGGGCACGACCACGGGTCAGTTCAGGATGACCTCGTCCACGCGGACGTAGCCAAGCACGTCGCGCGCCTGCTGGTCGAGAAGGTCGAGGTCTAGAAAACCGTCCGACAGCCGCCTGGTCCGGTTCTCGAGATCGGCAATCTCGGCCTGCAGCGCCTCAAGGCGATCCGCGAGGTGGCGTGTCTCGCCCTCGACCTGCACGCGGCGGAACAGGCCGTAGTCACCCTGCACGCTGGCATAGGTGAAATAGGTGCCGAGCGAGAAGATCGCCGCAAAATAGAAGACTGCGCCGATGGCAGGGCGCCTGGGTGTGGATACATTCATCGCTGGCCTGCTCGGACCTGGGGGGCCCCTCTGGCGGGGGTGATTGGCCGGAACATGACACGGATCGGCGACGGTGCCTAGTCTTGCGCTGCACGGCAGCCGACATGGGGAAATCCGCACCCGCCGGGAAAGGGGACGCGCGGTCAGTCGCTATGGGCGGTTGGCGCGCGGACGGCTGATGGTTCCCCCGCCCACCGGGGCAGGAACGCCGGTGGTTCCCGGAAACGAGGTCGGCAGCCCGTGAAGCACCCGGACGGCAAGGAAGGCGAAGGCCTGTGCCTCCAGCATATCCCCGTCGAGGCCCGCCTCCTCGACCGGCGCCACAGGCAGGCCGGCGAGATCGACGATCATTGCCATCAAGGTCGGGTTCAGCCGGCCGCCCCCGGTGACAAGCAGGCGCTCCGGTGGGCTGGGACAGTGATCCAGTCCATGCGCAATGGCCGCGGCGGCTGCGGCGGTCAGGGTTGCGGCTGCATCCGCATCGGACAGATCGGCCACCGCCGCGCCGAGACCGGGAAAGGCGTTCCGGTCCAGCGATTTCGGCGGCCGCAGCCGGAAGAATGGATCAGCCAGAAACGCAGCGACAACCTCTTCCTTCGGGACGCCCCGGCTGGCCAGCGCGCCGTCCGCATCCCGCGACAGCCCGAGACGGGTGCGCATCAGGTCGTCGATGGGCGCGTTGGCGGGGCCGGTGTCGAAGGCCAGAAGCGCGTCGGGATCTTCGGGCCGTGCATGCCGCGGGTCGATCCAGGTCAGGTTGCCAACACCACCGAGATTGAGGATGGCAAGCGGCGCGCGGGCGCCGATGCTGCGGGCGCAGGCCCAGTGGAACACAGGTGCCATCGGCGCGCCCTCGCCGCCCATCGCCACATCGGACGACCGGAAATCCCAGACGACGGGCAGGCCCAGGGCCTCGGCCAGAATCGCGCCGTCTCCGGCCTGATGGGTGCCGCGACCGCGCGGGTCATGGGCGAGGGTCTGGCCGTGAAAGCCCAGGATATCGACCCCCGTAAACCCCGCAAGAAGCTCGGCATGGGCAGCCTCCACCACTTCGGCCGCATC
>CAYYOE010000542.1:0-1895 GCA_964473055.1 uncultured Rhodobacterales bacterium
GGCACCTCGTGCTCGTTCTTGCAGGCGGTGACGCAGGCGTTGCATTCGATGCAGCGGTCCGCGTCGCACAGGAATTTCATGCGAGCCATGGTTGCGGTCCTCCCTTATGCCGCCGCGATCTGGCAGAGCGTCACCTTGCCTTCGTGCATGCCCGTCACCGGGTCATAGCCGTAGGACGTGACGACGTTCACGCTTTCGCCAAGGACGATCGGGTCGGTCCCCTGCGGATAATTCCCGCGCTGGTCCTCGCCCTGGAACCATCCGGCGAAGTGGAACGGCATGAAGGCCACGCCCGCCGCCACCCGTTCGGTGACCAGCGCCTTCACCCGCGCCCGGCCACCTTCCGGCCCTTCGACCCAGACCCAGCCGCCATCCACGACCCCGCGCGCCGACGCGTCGGCGGGGTTGATTTCAACGAACATGTCCTGCTGCAACTCGGCCAGCCAGGGGTTCGACCGCGTCTCCTCGCCGCCGCCCTCGTATTCGACCAGCCGCCCCGATGTCAGGATGATCGGGAACCGGTCCGCATAGCCTTCCGCCGCCGCGCGGTCCTGGATCGTCTTGCCGATGTTGGGCACCCGGAACTGCCGCCCGTCGTCGCGGGTCGGATAGTCGGCCAGCAGGTCGGCCCGGGGCGTGTAGATCGGCTCGCGGTGCACCGGAATCGGATCGGGCAGGTTCCAGGCCACCGCCCGCGCCTTGCCGTTGCCGAAGGGCACGCAGCCGTGCTGCAACGCCACCCGCTGGATGCCGCCGGACAGGTCGATCGACCAGCTGACCGCCGCCATCCGCTCGGGGTCGTTGCCGCCGATGCGCTGGATCACCGCCAGTTCCGCGGGCGTCAGATCGGTATCCCAGCCCAGCTTCTGCAACACCCCATAGCTGAACTCGGGGTAGCCATCCTCGATCTCGGACCCGACGGGCCACGATCCCTCGGCCAGCAGCGTCTCGCCCTCGCGGTCGAGGCCAAAGCGCGGCCGGAACGCGCCGCCGCCCTCCATCGGGGGCAGGTGCGGATTGTACAGGATATGGGTGCCCGGGTGGCGCAGCTCGGGCGTGCCCCAGCAGGGCCAGGGCAACCCGTAGAAATCGCCCTGGATTTCCTCGGGCGCATCCGGCAGCGCGCGCAGCGTCACCAGGTCGAACTTGTCCTGGTTGGCCATATGCGCCTTCAACCGCTCGGGCGACTGCCCGGTGTAGCCCGTGGACCAGCCGCCGCGGTTGATCTCGCGCAGGATGGATTCGGCTGTCGGCTCCATCGCATACTTGCCCTGCACCATCTCGTAGGGCTTGAACATCTCGTCGGCAAAGCCCAGCCTTTCCGACAGCCGGTAGATCACCGCATAGTCGTTGTCGGATTCGAAGATCGGATCGACGATCTTTTCGCCCCATTGCACCGACCGGTTCGACGCCGTGCGCGACCCCGAACATTCGAACTGTGTGCAGACCGGCAGCAGATAGGTGTTGTCGGTCCGGTCATGCAGCGCCGCGAAGGTCGTGGGATGCGGGTCCGCGACCACCAGAAGGTCCAGCGCATTCATGCCCGTCTGCGCGTCCTTCATGCGCGGAACGGTATTGCCGCCATGGCCGAAGACGATCATCGCCTTGATGTTGTCGCGCTGGTCGACCTCGTCCGAGTCAAGCAGCGTCGCGTCGAACCAGCGGGTCGACGGGATGCCCGCGACCGCCATGTTCTCCTCGGGAGTCCGGGGGTCGCGCCCGCCCTTCGCCGGCACCGCATCGAAGCGGCCCACGAAGTAGTCGTAGGGCACGTCCCAGACCCGGGCCCAGTGCCGCCACGCACCCGCGCCCAGCCCGTAGTAGCAAGGCAGATTCCCGATATCGAGGCCGAAGTCCGTGGCGCCCTGCACGTTGCAATGGCCGCGGAAGATGTT
>CAYYOE010000543.1:0-1892 GCA_964473055.1 uncultured Rhodobacterales bacterium
CACGGGGATCACGGATGCCGGTCCGCTGTCCGGGCTGACGGGGCTGACGTCGCTGAGCCTGCGCGACACGGGGATTGCGGACCTGTCGTTCCTGTTGCAGATCCCGGCCTTTGCGGAAGAGCGGGCCGAAAGCCTCGACTTCTCGAATACCCCCGCTGCCGACCCGGACCGGGACCGCCGCCTGTACATGCTGTCCCGCCTCGACGCCCGGCGTTGCGCGGTCGAGACCGTCCAGTATCTGAACGGCACCCACCCCGATTTCCGCGATCCGCCCGCCGGGTCTGTGGTGCTGCCGCTGGCGCAGCGGTTGGCGCAGGCCTCGCCGCTGGGGCTGGAGGCGACGGATGGTCGGATCGAGGCCGCGAACCCCGGCACGCCGGAACGTCTTGCGCCAAAGGAACTGTCGCTGCGCATCCGCGCCCTGCGGACCCATATCGCCGCGTTGCAGACCGATGCGGCGACCCAGCAGGTGCCGCGCAGCGTGATCAACAAGTTCGATGACTATGCCATGCCGCTGGCGATGGACGAGCCGACCTATATCCTGCTCGATGGGCCCATGGTGTTTCTGCGTGCTGCGGTTGGCGAAAGCTATGTGAACGAGCTGGACAAGGGCTTTGTCGCGGGATGGCGGCATCTTGCGGTGATGCACGACGAGTTGCGCCCGTTTCTGATGCCGGACGAAGAGGACATGCCGGACCTGCCTGACCCGGTGCCCGAGGCGACGCCCGAGGCGGGGCTGGACGTGGTCGATGCCGCGCTGGAGGTGCTGGAGGACGGGCGACAGGCCGGTGCGGTGGGCGACAGCGTGATTGCCGCGATGACCGCCGCGCGGGATTATTTCGAGGCGGCAAAGGGCGACCTCGCCCGACGCCCCGGCCTGATCAAGCGCGGCCTGCGGGCCGTCGGCGGGCCCGTGGCCCTGATTGTTGGCGCAACCGGGTTTGCAGCATCCATTGCTACGCTGCAACTCTGGGCGGCCACCCCGCAGGGACAGGCGGTGATCCTGCAGTTGCAACCGATCTTCGCGCGCATCCTTGCCCTGTTCGGCGGCTGATCTGCGCCCGCTGCGATGCGGCCCTCGGATGAGGCGATCGCGGCGGTCCTGATGGATCTGGCGCACCGGCGCGGGATGGGGGCGAGTTTCTGCCCGTCCGAGGCCGCGCGGGCGCTGGCGGCGGATTGGCGGCCCCTGATGCCGGACGTGCGGCGGGTGGCGGCCGGGTTGCCGCTGGTGGCCACCCAGGGCGGTGCGGCGGTGGACCCTGTGGCCGCGCGCGGGCCGATCCGGCTGCGGCTTCAGCCGTCGTGGCGGTAGAGCACCTGCTGCAACCCGCCCGCGACCAGCAGGTAGAGCGAGGTCACGATGAGCGCGAGTTGCACCGTCGCGGGGGTGTCGAAATCGACCGCCGCGGCCCAGCCCGCGCAGGCCGTCCAGACGATGGCCATGGGCAGGGTGCAGCGCCGCCAGCGGTGCGTGCGCACGGGGTGCACGAACTTGACCGGCACGAACATCAGGACCGCCAGTACCGCGACCACGGCCAGGATCGTCCAGAAGCCGGGGCTGACCGCGAACAGCACCAGCACCACCATGTTCCAGCAGGATGGAAAACCCGAGAAGGACTTGTCCTTGGTCTTCATCCGCGTGTCGGCGAAGTACATGGCCGAAGCGAAGGTGATGACGATGATCCCCGCCCAGCCGGTCCAGCCGGGCAGGAGGCCCGACTTGAACAGCGCGTAGGCCGGGATGAAGACATAGGTCAGGTAGTCGACGATCAGGTCGAGCAGCACGCCGTCGAACTGCGGCGCGTGGCGGTCGACCCGGTAGCGTCGGGCGAGCGGGCCGTCGACGCCGTCGACGATGAAGGCGACCCCCAGCCAGAGGCACATCAGGT
>CAYYOE010000544.1:0-1891 GCA_964473055.1 uncultured Rhodobacterales bacterium
GGAGTTCCAGCAGGAACTCCTCGAACGGTTCGTCGGTGCGGTCGATCTCGTCGATCAGAAGGACGGGGGGCCCCTCGGCATGGGGTTCCAGCGCGTCGAGAAGCGGGCGGCGGATCAGGTAGTCGGCCGAGAACAGGTCGGATTGCAGGGCACGGCGGTCCACGCTGCCTGCGGCTTCCGCGGTGCGGATCGCGATCATCTGCGCGGCGAAGTTCCATTCGTAAAGCGCCGAGGCCGCATCCAGCCCTTCGTAGCATTGCAGGCGGATCAGCTGGCGGCCGAGGCCCGCGGCGAGGGCCTTGGCGATCTCGGTCTTGCCGACGCCCGCCTCGCCTTCCAGGAACAGGGGCTTGCCGAGGGTCAGCGACAGGAAGGCCACGGTGCCCAGGTCGCGGCCGCAGATGTAGGCCTGACGCGCCAGAAGCGCGATGGTGTCGTCGATGCTGGCGGGCAGGTCTGGCACGGTGCGGTCCCGGTCGGGGGTGTTGAGGCAAGTCTTAGGCGGCGCTGTCCGGCCTGTCCATCGCGGCGGCGGTGGGGGTGGCGGGGAGCAGACGCGGGCGGTTTGCAGGCAGCCCGATGGAAACATCCGACCATGGCCCCGCCCGGATCAACCCCGAAGCGGCCCGGGCAGCGGATAGTCGCCCCACCGGCCAGCCGCTTTGGTGACACCAGCGCGCCGTTCAACCGTCGCAATGACCTGACGCCATAATGTGCAGACCACCGGCGGAGGAGCAGCTTACCGCGGCCCTCTGATGCGTTCTTTCGGATCGTGCACGCCTGTGGCGGCGCGCCCTACCCCTACCGCTTCAGTGCCTGGCCGATGTTGGCGACGGTTTCCTGCAGGCGAGGCAGGACGTAGGACACCATGTCGTCGGCGCTCATGCGCACGGTCGGCACGCCCACGTTGATCGCGCCGACCAGCCCCCCGGCGGTGTTGCGCAGGGGCACCGCGATGGACATCAGCCCGGTCTCCATCTCCTGGTCCACAAGCGACCAGCCCTGTTCGCGCACCTGTTCCAGCACGCGCCTGAATTCCGCCCGGTCGGTCACTGTGCGGTCGGTCAGCCGGGTCAGGGGAATGTTCTGCAGCATTCCCGGCCACATCTCGTCGGGCTGGGCGGCCAGCAACACGCGCCCATTGGCCGTGCAGTGGGCAGGAAAGCGCGCGCCCACGGTGATGCCCACGGTGATGACCCTGTGGTACTGGGCGCCGGTCACATAGACCACGTCGAACTTGTCCAGCACCGCGGCGGATACTGATTCCCGCAGGGTTTCGGACAGGTGGTCGATGAAGGGGCGCGCGATGTCCCAGGCCCCCTTGGACGACAGGACCGAAAAGCCCAATTCCAGGACCTGCGGCGTCAGATCGAACAGCTTGCCGTCGGCAACCGCGTAGCCTTCGTGAACCAGGGTCAGGAGGATGCGACGGGCGCCTGCGCGGGTATTACCAGTTTCCGCGGCGACTTCGGACAGGGTCATCTTGCGCCGCGTCCGGTTGAAGGCGCGCAGCACTTCCAGCCCGCGCGCAAGCGACGAGACATAGTCGCGCGGGTTCAGGCCGCCGTTGTCGTCCTCGACCCAGTCGGGGGCCGCGGTCATCAGGCCAGTGCGCGCCGGATTGCGGGGCGGCAGGACGTCGTCGCGGGGTTCCACTGATGTCATCGTATCTTCGGGCACGGGCGCGTCTCCTGCATTTCGCCTCTGTCCGTTCGTGTGGCGAACGTCCTAACACGATCCCCACTGCTCGCGCATCGTCAAAATCGCAATATTTGGCCTTGCCACAGGATGCCTGGAAGGTGTTAAATCGAACAAGAGTGCGCTATGTGAACATTTGCACCACAGGGAGATCGCTGACATGAAACTCACCCCTCAGTTTGCGAACGGCGTG
>CAYYOE010000545.1:0-1888 GCA_964473055.1 uncultured Rhodobacterales bacterium
GCGCGCTGGCGTCCAAGCCGGTGATGGAAGGCAAGGCGGTGCTCTTCAAGCGCTTCGCCGACGTCAACGCCATCGACATCGAACTCGACACCGAGGACGCCGACGAGATCATCCGCGCCGTGCGCCTGATGTCGCCCACCTTCGGCGGCATCAACCTGGAAGACATCAAGGCGCCCGAATGCTTCATCATCGAGCAGGCGCTGAAGGACCAGTGCGACATCCCCGTGTTCCACGACGACCAGCACGGCACGGCGGTGATCTGCGCGGCGGGCCTGATCAACGCCCTGCACCTGACGGGCAAGAAGCTGGAAGATTGCCGCATCGTCGTGAACGGGGCCGGGGCTGCGGGCATCGCCTGCCTGGAACTGCTGAAATCCATGGGTGCGCGGCATGACAACTGCCTGATGGCCGACACCAAGGGCGTGATCTGGCAAGGCCGGACCGAGGGCATGAACCAGTGGAAATCGGCCCACGCCGCCCGCACGGACGCCCGCAGCCTGTCGGATGCCATGCGGGGCGCGGACGTGTTCATCGGGGTCTCGGTCAAGGGCGCGGTGACGCCCGAGATGCTGACCGCCATGGCGCCCGATCCGGTGATCTTCGCCATGGCCAACCCCGATCCGGAAATCACGCCCGAGGAAGCCCACGCCATCCGCCCCGATGCCATCGTGGCCACAGGGCGGTCGGACTACCCCAACCAGGTCAACAACGTCCTGGGCTTTCCCTACCTGTTCCGCGGCGCGCTCGACATCCACGCCCGCGCCATCAACGACGCCATGAAGATCGCCTGCGCCGATGCGCTGGCGGCACTGGCCCGCCAGGACGTGCCCGACGAGGTCGCCGCCGCCTATGGCCGCAAGCTGTCCTTCGGGCGCGACTACATCACCCCCCCGCCCTTCGACCCGCGGTTGATCCATACCATTCCGCCCGCCGTGGCGAAGGCTGGCATGGATACCGGCGTGGCACGTCGGCCCATCGTCGACATGGACCGCTACACCCACGACCTGCGCGCCCGGATGGACCCCACGGCCACCATCCTGCAGGGCATCGCCGCCCGCGCCCGCCGCGCCCAGGCCCGCATGATCTTCGCCGAAGGCGACGACCCCCGCGTCCTGCGCGCCGCCGTCGCCTGGCAGCGCAACGGCTATGGCGAGGCGCTGGTCGTCGGCCGCGAGGCCGAGGTGGCCGAAAAGCTGACGGCCGAGGGCCTCGGCGACGCCGTGCCGGAAATCACGGTGGTCAACGCGGGCACCACGCCGCGGCTCGATGCGTTCAAGGACTTCCTCTACGCGCGCCTGCAACGTCAGGGGCATGACCGCGCCGACATCCACCGCCTGGCCGCCCGCGACCGCCATGTGTTTTCCGCCCTGCTTCTGGCCCATGGCGAGGGCGACGCGCTCTTGACCGGGGCCACGCGCAAGTCGGCGCATGTGCTGCAGGCGCTGGGCCATGTCTTCGACCTGCGCCCCGAAGACGGCGCGGTCGGCGTGACCGCCGTGGTGGCGCGGGGGCGCATCGTGCTGATCGCCGACACGCTGGTCCACGAATGGCCCGACGAGAACGACCTCGCCGACATCGCCACCGCCGGCGCCCGCGTGGCGCGCGACATGGGGCTCGACCCGCGCGTGGCCTTCCTGTCGTTCTCGACCTTCGGCTACCCGGTCAGCGAACGCGCGACCAAGATGGCGCTGGCGCCAAAGGTGCTGGACGCGCGCGGCGTCGATTTCGAATACGACGGCGAGATGACCGTGGACGTGGCGCTGAACATGGATGCCATGGCGCATTATCCGTTCTGCCGCCTGACGGGGCCCGCCAACGTGCTGGTGGTACCCGCGCGCCACTCGGCCTCGATCTCGGTCAAGCTGATGCAGGAACTGGGCGGTGCGAC
>CAYYOE010000546.1:0-1880 GCA_964473055.1 uncultured Rhodobacterales bacterium
GCGGCGCGGTCCAGCATCTCGACCCGCAGGCCGCGCGCCTCTTCCCGGCGCGCCTTGGCCGTCAGGAACGCCATCTGGTCGGCGCCCTCGGCCAGCATCAGGCCACCCCTGGCCACCAGTTCGAACGCCCCGAGTTCGGGTTCCAGCATCGCCCATTCGCGCGCGGCGGCAGCATAGAGCGGCAGGGCAGATTCCAGCCGCGGAACCTGATCGGGGTAGAGGCGCATGAAGCGGCTTTGCATCTGGACGTGCAGGCTGCCCGCGTTGGCCCAGGTGCCCGCGTTCCGGCCCGCGTCCACCACCGTCACGCCTGCGCCCGCCTCGGACAGGCGGATCGCGGCCATCAGGCCGGTGATCCCGCCGCCGATGATCAGGACATCAGGCCGCATCGGGGGGGGCATCGGGTGGGGCGTTGAGCGCGGCCTCGGCCGCCATGATCGTGGCGATGGCCACGGGTTTCACCGGAACGCGGGGGGCGAAGAAGGACCGATCGGTCAGCGCGGTCCCTTCCACCAGCCGGGCGGCGACGGGGCCGCAGTAGCGCCCCTGGCACCGGCCCATGCCGACGCGGGTGGCGCGTTTCAGGGTGCCCGCGTGGCCGGGGGATTCGGACAGGCCCGCGCGGATCTGGCCCGCGGTGATCTCCTCGCACCGGCAGATCAGCGTGTCGTCGGGCACGTCGGGCAGGCGGGGCGCGGTGTCGTGCAGGCACCAGAGGTGGCGCTGGAAACGGCGGTGGCGGGACAACTCGGCAAGATCGGCAAAGATGTCGTGGCCGTCGCCATGCCCTGCGTCCGCGGCGGCGCGGCGTCCGGCGATGCGGCCTTCGGCCTGGGCCGCGGGCGCGCCGCCCTGACCGGCACAGTCGCCCGCGGCATAGACGCCGGGGATCGAGGTGGCGCAGCCTTCGTCCCGCACGCAGCGCAGATGGCCTGCGGCGGCGTCGTAGTCCATTGCGCAGCCGAGAAGGCGCAGGATCTCGTTCTGCGGTTCGAACCCGGCGTTCATGCAGACCGCGTCGACGGTGGCGGTGCGGCCGTTCGTCAGGGTGACGGCAAGGGCACCGTCAGTTGCTTCGATCCGGGAAAGGCGGGTGCGGTTCAGCACCGGCACGCCGCGCGCGCGCAGGCCCGCCAGCATGGCGACCCCGGCCCAGGTCAAGCGCGGGCCGGACAGGGCCATCGCGGCGGCGGTCAGGGGCCGGGTGAGGGGGGAGGGCGCGGCTTCGGCCACAAACGCGATGTCGGCGCCGCCGCGGGCGAGTTCCAGGGCGACCTGAAGGTTCAGGGGGCCCGAGCCCGCGACCGCGATGCGGCGGCCCGGCAGGGTGCGGTAGCTGCGCCAGAGGGTCTGCGCGGCGCCCGTGGTCATGACGCCGGGCAGGGTCCAGCCCGGAACGATCTCGGGCCGTTCGTAG
Organism: uncultured Rhodobacterales bacterium; assembly: GCA_964473055.1. Taxonomy (GTDB): domain Bacteria; phylum Pseudomonadota; class Alphaproteobacteria; order Rhodobacterales; family Rhodobacteraceae; genus UBA996. The sequence continues at coordinate 1,418 of CAYYOE010000546.1, forward strand.
GCGCCGGTGGCGACGATCACGGCCTTTGGGCGGGCGACGAGGGCCGCGCCGCGGTGTTCGGCCAGGAACAGAAGGCCGCCGGTGCCCGAGGTTTCCGCGTCGAAGGCGCCCCAGAGGTCGACCTGGCCGATGATCTCGGCGCCACTGGCGCGGGCACGGGCCAGAAGATCGGCCCCGGCGGCTTGCTGGGCGTCGAGCGGCGGGGCGTCGGCGGCCTGCTTGAAGTACTGCCCGCCGCCGACCTTGCGTTCGTCGATGAGCGTCACGGAGGCGCCCGTCCTGCGGGCGGCGATGGCCGCCGACAGGCCCGCCGCGCCCCCGCCGATCACCAGCACGTCGGGCGCGATGACGCGTGCGGGGGCCGCGGGCGGGACGGCGGCGGGGTCGAGCGTGGGGAACGGGTCCTGCCGGGCCACGGTCATGCCGGCATCGACCGGCGTCATGCAGGCGCGGCGGTTGGGGA
>CAYYOE010000547.1:0-1867 GCA_964473055.1 uncultured Rhodobacterales bacterium
GGACCAGCGCGCCCCGGCGCCCGCAGCCCGGATGGGCTGAACCTTGCCGATCGCGGCGCCCCGCCCTGCCCTCTGCCGCGGTCGCATGCCATACTGTCATCGCAATGACGTGTGAGTCTGGTGAAAGGCATCATGCGGGACCGGATCGACCCCCTCATCGCCGAACGCGCCCCCTGGCTGTTCCGCGATGGCCCCTACAGCGCAGCGGCATGGCGCATGCTGTCGCAGGTTCTGGGCTATGCCCGAACGCTGTCGCTGGCCGAAGCCTTCCGCGATACACCGGCGCCCGAGATCATGAATGCCATGGCGCGGCTTCTGGCGCTGGACGTGCAGGTTTCCGGGCTGTCGCATCTGCCCGCGCACGGGCCGGCGCTGATCGTGTCGAACCATCCCACCGGTATCGCCGACGGAATCATGCTGTGGCATGTCATCGCCCGCACCCGGCCCGATGTATTCTTCTACGCCAACTCGGACATCCTGCGGGTGCTGCCGCAGATGGCCGACGTGATCGTGCCCGTGGAGTGGCGGCTGGAAAAACGAACGCATGCGCGGACGCGCGAGACGATGTCCCAGACGCGCGCTGCGATCGAGGCAGGGCGTGTGGGTGTCATCTTTCCGTCGGGCCGACTGGCACAGCGGCGGGGCCTGCGGCTGCACGAACGCCCCTGGATGGCGTCGGCCGCGATGATCGCGCGAAAGCTGGATGTGCCGGTGATCCCGGTCAACCTGCGGGCCCGCAATTCGGTGCTGTTCTACCTGTTCGACCTGATCCATCCCACCCTGCGGGACATCACCCTGTTCCACGAGACCCTGAACAAGGCCAGCCAGCCCTACCGTATCGCCTTCGGCGAGCCGATTTCGCCCAGGGCGCTGCCCGCGACCAGCGAGGCGGGTATCGAGGTCCTGAAGCGGGCGACGCTGGCCCTTGGCGGGGCCGAGGGGCCGGATGTGTCGCTGGTCAATGCAACCCGGCGCCCGTCCTGGACGCGGGGTATCCTGCCAGGACTGTGATCCAGTCCGGTCCAGCGGCACCCCGACCCTTCAACAATCGGGAACCCCTCGGCCTGCAACGCTGCGTTTCGAAGAATATGGTTAAAGTGTGGCGAAACCATTTGACCCCCTGCCTGACGCAGGGTTAGCAACATGCTAATCGAGTAAGGGTGTTTCGGTCATGCGTGTGTTGTTTGCTGCTGTCCTGTGCCTTCTGCCAGTTTCCGCCGTGGCCGATCCAGTGGAACTGACCGGGCGTTTCCTGATCGAACGCGATGTCATCGCCGTGCTGCCGGGTGCTCCGGATCCGTCCGATGCCGCGCCCGGAGGCATCATGCACGGAACCTGGGTCATCGACCCGAGGGCGATGTCCCGCGAGGCGCTGATGTCCGGAGCCCATCCCGCGGTCGTGCCTTTTGCCTCGGCCTTCACCGTTTCGGTCCTGGGTCGTGCCCTCTTTGGCGAGGTGTTCTCGCACAGTCGGGTAACCGGGCAGGACGCCCCCGCCGCAGGTGCCTCGGGCGACCGCATCGTCATCGAAGCCTTCGCCGACGGAAAAGTCGCTGGCGCCTCGGACAGCCTGCGACTGATCCTGACCGGCCCCGCCGACTGGTTCGAGACCACGGCCCCCGGCGCCATTCCCGATCTCGGGCGCGCAACGATCACTTTCGAGGGCGAGTCCCTGCGGGGCGAGGCCGTCGTGCAGGAGCGCGCGGGAACGGCCCTGGGCCCCCTGAAACTGCAGCGCGCTGGCCCCGCGATGACAATCGACGCAGAACCCGAAAGCGACATGCTGAATGTCGAGGCGCCGGGCACAGACCGGGGCGGGCGCTTGTTCCAGACCATGCCCGCGATTGAAGGCGACAGGTTGATCTAG
>CAYYOE010000548.1:0-1862 GCA_964473055.1 uncultured Rhodobacterales bacterium
CAGCCCATCGTGCCGGGCGACGTGCAGGTGCCGGGCGACGGGATGCCCTATGTGCTTCTGTCGGAATGCCAGACCACCGGCGGCTACCCGCGCCTGGGCACTGTCCTGCCCTGCGACCTGCCCCGCCTGGTGCAGGCCCCGCCCGGCGCCATCCTGCGCTTCCGCTTCGTCGACCTGCCCGAAGCGCTGGCCGCCGAACAGGCCGAGGCCCGCCGCCGTGCGTCCCTCGCGCGCGAGGTGCGCCCGCTGGTCCGCGACCCCCGCCACATCGCCAATCTTCTGGGCTATCAACTCGTCAGTGGAGTAACCTGCGGCGACGATCTGGAGGTTTCGGAGGCCCCATGACCCTGCGCATCGACCTGAACGCCGACCTGGGCGAAAGCTTCGGCCCCTGGCCCATGGGGTCGGACGCAGCCCTGATGGGGATCATCACGTCCGCCAATGTCGCCTGCGGGCTGCACGCGGGCGACCCCGACGTGATGGCGCGCACCATGGCGCTGGCGGTGCGCAACAACGTGGGTATCGGCGCGCATCCCGGTCTGCCCGACCTGCAGGGCTTCGGGCGGCGCCGGATGCAGGTCAGTCCGGCCGAGGCGCGCAACCTGACCGCCTACCAGCTGGGCGCCGCGCAGGCGATGGCGCGCTCCGCCGGCGGGCGGGTGCGGCACCTCAAGCTGCACGGGGCACTCGCCAACATGGCCGCCGAGGACGAGGCGCTGGCCCGCGCCTGCTATGACGGTGCGCTTTCGGTCGACCCCGACATCATTGTCATGGTGATCACGGGGACCGCGCAGGAACACGCCGCGCGCGCCCTGGGCGCGCGGCTGGCTTGCGAGATCTTTGCCGACCGAGCCTATGCCGAGGACGGTCTCCTGATGGACCGTCGCCTTCCCGGCGCCGTTCTGCACGATCCCGCCGCGATCTGCGACCGCATCCTGGCCATGCTCCGCGCAGGCGCCATCATCACCGCAAGGGGAACCCATCTGCCCGCCCGGATCGACACCATCTGCCTGCATGGCGACACACCCGAGGCGGTCGCCATCGCCACCGCCCTGCGTACCGACCTGGAGCGGGCGGGCTTTGCCATGCAACCCTTCGATGGCGCCCCGGCCGGGTAACAGACCCGCCGGGCGGCATTTCCTGCAGCTTGGGAAGTGACGGACATCGTCGCGCGCATGCTGACCTGACGGGGCGGCTGGCGATATCCTGTTGCTCTCCCTGAGGCGCCGCAGGGCAGTATGACCCTTGAGCGCGCGAAGGCATCGCCAAAGCGGCTGGCCGATGGGGCGCCGAGCCGTTGTCCGGGCTGCTTTGCGGCTGTTCCAAGCAGGGCGCGCATCAAGTCGGATTGCAGTCCGAGGCCAGCAGCACGCTCGGACCTGTCACTGGGCATTTTCTCGGGTGGCGACCACTGGAAACCTGCACGTTTCTGACAAGTGCAACGCTTGTTCCCGCGTTCTCGCGGCTTGCACCGGCGGCATCAGACGATTGCAAGCAAATACAGCGCCGTAGAGGCCAGTGGCAGCAGGGCCAAGGTCTCGACTACGACAATGGCCAGATGTCCGCCACCAACTGCAGTGAGTGCCTTGAGCGACGTCTTGACGCCGAGCGCAGCGATGGCCGTAATCAGAAAGGCGCGTGAAAACCGGTCGACCTGTTCCACAACAACGCCGGGAAGCTCGACCGCGCTGCCGAGGCCGACCAGTGCCAGGAACAGCAGCGGATAGGCGACCATGGCGATGGTCGACAGCGCCGTGACCGTCATGACGGTGAACAGCGTAATGCGTTCGGTCTTGTCGTTCGGCGGGATCACGGCAGCAATCGCCAGTGCAGCCGAGGCGCCACAGATCGCCACGGCACCG
>CAYYOE010000549.1:0-1862 GCA_964473055.1 uncultured Rhodobacterales bacterium
ACAACTCCTGCAGGGCGACACCGGGCAGCACCGCCTGCAACGGCTCGGCCCGGTATTCGTTGATCCAGCGCTGCAACCCGAAGATCCGCAACCGGCTTTCGACCCCCAGCAGCGCCGCCGTGATCGCCGTAGGCGTCAGGTCCATGGCGCGGATCACCTCTTCGGGCGTCGTCGGCCCGGCCCGGCGCCCGCCACCCTGCCAGTCCACATGGATCGCCTCGATCGCCTCCAGGCTGACGATCACCGTGCGGTCCACCGGCGTGCCGGTCTTGTCCAGGATCCCCGATATGCGGAACGGCAGTTCGTCGTGGTGGGCGAACGATTGCAACCCATGCGACACGACGATGGCGTCGCCGACCGAATAGCCCAGCGCCGCCGCCACATCGGCACCCACGACTGCATCGAACAGGTCGTCCATCCGGACCCCGGACGCGAAGGTCAGGTCGCGCCCGCCGCGGTATCGGTAGCGGTCGAAGAACTCCACCGTCGTGCCCATCACCCGGAACTGCCGGTGGCTGTCGCCCAGCGAGATCGGGACTGCCCAGGCCACCTCGGGCCGCGCGACGATGTCCTGATAGCTGGCCCATGTGACGTTGTTCGTGGCACTGCCGATGCGGAACACCGAATACAGCAGCAACTGCACCGACCCGGACCGCGCGCCCACGATCAGGTCGGTGCCCGAAATCGTGCCCTGAAAACTGGCCTTGGCGCCGGTCCGCAGCTTTTCCACGCCCACGAACAGCGCGACCGACAGCGCGATCGCCACGACCGTCAGCCCGACGGTCACGCGCCGCGCCAGAAGCGAGGCGACGGCAAGGCGCGGCAGGATCATGCAGCGTGTCCCGCAGGATCGGCCAGCATCCGTTCCAGGTGCACCACCCGGTCGAACCGCCCGCCCAGCCGGTCGTCATGGCTGACCATCAGCAGGCTCGCGCCCGCCGCCGCCACCTGCGCGGTGAGAAGGTCCAGAAATGCCCCCTGCGCGGCCGCATCCAGCGCCGAGGTGGGTTCGTCCGCCACGATCAGGTCCGGCCCGCCGATCAGCGCGCGCGCCACCGCAACGCGCTGTTGCTGGCCCACGGACAGCGCGCGCGCCGGCCCGCGGGTCATCAGCGCGGGGTCCAGCCCCAAGGCTTCGGCCAGCCGCAGCGCCTCGGCCCGCGGGTCCGTCACACGGGCGCGCCGCGCGGTCGAGAACGTCAGCGGCAGCACGATGTTGTCCAGCCCCGTGGCCCAGGGCAGCAGGTTGAACTGCTGGAAGATCACCCCGATCCGGTCGGCGCGGAACCGGTCGCGGGCGCGGGGACCAAGGCGCCCCAGGTCCGTGCCCGCCACCGCGACGCGGCCCTGGACCGCCACCGCCACGCCGCAAATCAGCGCCAGAAGCGTGGACTTGCCAGAGCCCGAGGCACCCAGCATCAGCACACGCTCGCCGGCTTCCAGCCGGAAGGCGGGCAAGCGCAACGCGAACTTGCCGCCCCCCGGCCAGCGGTGGACCAGGTCCGCGATCTCGACCGCCGGAGGGCTGGAACTGTGCGTCACATCAGCCCGTCAAGCGCCAGTGTCGGCGCGGCGCGTTCCACCTCGAAAGCCTGCGCGCCATTCGGCCCGACGATCTGCACCTCGACCTCTTCGGCATTCGGGAACGCGTCGAAGTAACCGAAGGCAATCGTGGTCACCGCGGCGGGATCGGCGCACTCGAAGCTGTACTCCGCATGAAACTCGCTGTGCCCATCATCGTCATGCCCGTGCGCGTGCCCATGGGAATGCCCGTGATCGTCGTCTTCACCAGCAAGATGCGCCTCGGCCGACACCAGCACGCAACCCGCCGCCGCCGGCAGCACGAACAGCGATGCGGGATC
>CAYYOE010000550.1:0-1861 GCA_964473055.1 uncultured Rhodobacterales bacterium
AGGCCACGATCCCGGCGGCCACCAGACCCTTGTTCAGCCAGAAATGCAGCATCACCGACAAGGCCACCCCGGGGCAGACCAGCGCCCAGGACCCTGCACTGTTCTCGCGCCCGGTCAGGTAGGCCGCCGCATACCCCTGCTTCGCCAGCACCACCAGGCCAAGACCAAGGAACAGGCCCTGCACCGCCAGCATCCGCGTCAGGAACACCAGCGTCTCGGCGGCGCTCGTGTGCGTCTCGAAGGTCGTGTGCATCCCGTGGTCCTGCCGCAGCACCATGATGCCAAGGATCGTCATCAGCGGCACCACGATCATCAGCGTCGGCGCGGCCTCGCGGTTCACCCCGTGCGTCAGCATCGCATAGACCGCCGTCAGACCCATGATCAGCGCATAAAGCGCGGCCGCCGTGCCGAAGGCTGTCGACAACACCAGCGCCACGCCCACTGTCAGCGGGTTGGCGCTCATCGCCGCGGGGGCCGACAGGCCGACGGCGACCATGGCCAGCGCGAAGGCGGGCAGCATCTGCGCAAAGGACGTATGGCCCTTCAGGTCGAACCCGCCGTCGCCCAGAATGCGCCCGAGGTAGCGGCCCAGCATCGCCAGCGCCAGGGCGCCGATGGCGACAAAGGCCACCATGGCCAGCGGGAACAGATACTCGACCACGCCCCAGAGGCCCGGCACGAACACCAGCCCCAGGATGAAGCCTGCATTGACGCTCATGGCCAGCGCCAGCGGCAGGGCCAGTGTCGAGGCCTCGGCGTTGGTCCGGCGCAGGTCCGCCATCGCGGGCGACCGGCGGAACGCGGCCCAGCGGCGCAGGTTCCAGACCAGCAGCGACAGGTTCGCGGCGGCCAGCCCGGCGATGCCCAGGGCCGCGACGGCAATCAGCGCCTGTGTGGCGATCCCGCCACCGGCAAAGGCCGCCGCGATATCCTCAAACACCGGCACGGTGCGGCCTGGATGGGGGATCCAGAACATCAGGTACATGAAGAAGGTGACAGCCAGACCGCCCGCCCCGACCGAAGCCAGGAAGAAGGTCGGGTTCCAGCGGTCGGCGGGACGCAGCGCAGGTGACGATGGGATGGCCATGGAACGGCTCCTTACATATTCGATGTTCCGCATATAATTACACATTCGGAAAATGGAATTGATCTGGATCAAGTTTCGCGCAGTGGCGCCTCCCCTCTCGTTCGAGGAGAGGGGTGCGACGCACCGCGTCGCGGGGAGAGGCCGTCCGCGCCTTCGCCGCCCCTTAATCTTTCCCTAACCCTTCCGCGCGCACCCTCGCCCCATGCACCGCGCGCTCCTCCTCGCCCCGCTCCTCCTCACCGCCTGCGACAGCCCCAGCCTGTCGATGGCGGGGGCGAACAGCGCACAGGTCGAGGTCGGGGGGATGACCTTCGGCGTGCACTATCGCGGCTCGCGGGCCGAGGTGCTGCGCCTGAACCGCCAGTGGCGCCCCTCCTACGCCGAGGTATCGGCCAACGCCCGCATCGCCGTCCAGCAGGTGACCGGCTGCCGCGTGGCGCAGATCACGGGCGACCCGGCGATCATGAAGGCGACGCTCGACTGCACCTGACCGCCGCAACGTGCGGGCGCGCAGGATCTCGTGCATCAAGGTTGATCAAACCCTAACGTGCACACCTCTTATGCTTTATTGCCAATGGCTTGGCCGTTTGTGCACATGTGCACAAACCGGGGTTAGACCGCCTTCGCATAGGTGATCGAGGTCGGCCGGTCATACCCCGTATGGGCCGTCCGTCCCACCTCCACGAACCCCATCGCCCGAAACGCCGCCTGATTCCCCATCAGTTCCACCCGGGTCTGCAACCTCACCACGGGCAATCCCATCTCCCGTGCCCG
>CAYYOE010000551.1:0-1846 GCA_964473055.1 uncultured Rhodobacterales bacterium
CGGGCGACCGTGGACAAGGGGCTGGCGATCCTGCGCGAGATGGCCGAGGTGGCGAACCGCGTCGCGCGGGCACCCGCGCCGATCAGCCATCTGGTGCTGGGGATGCAGTGCGGCGGGTCGGACGGCTATTCCGGCATCACCGCCAACCCCGCGCTGGGGGCGGCGTCGGACCTGCTGGTGCGGCATGGCGCGACCACGATCCTGTCCGAGACGCCCGAGATCTATGGCGCCGAACACCTGCTGACGCGCCGCGCCGTCAGCCCTGCGGTGGGCGAAAAGCTGGTGGACCGCATCCGCTGGTGGGAGGACTACACCGCCCGCAACGGTGGCGAGATGGACAACAACCCCAGCCCCGGCAACAAGAAGGGTGGCCTGACCACCATTCTGGAAAAGTCGCTGGGCGCGGTGGCCAAGGGCGGCACGGCCCCGCTGGCGGGCGTCTACCTGTTCGCCGAACCGATCGACACGGCGGGCTTTGTCTACATGGACAGCCCCGGCTACGACCCCTGTTCCGTCACCGGCCAGATCGCATCGGGCGCCAACCTGATCGCCTTTACCACCGGCCGCGGGTCGGTGTCGGGCTACAAGCCGGTGCCCTGCTACAAGCTGGCCACCAACTCCGAGATGTATGGCCGCATGGCCGAGGACATGGACATCGACTGTGGCGACATCATCGGCCAGGGCACCAGCGTCGAGGAGAAGGGCCGCCAGATCTTCGAGGACCTGATCCGCGTGGCATCCGGCGAGCGCACGAAGAGCGAGGCACTGGGCTTCGGCGGGGCAGAGTTCGTGCCATGGCAGATCGGCGCGGTGATGTAGGCCGCGCGCCTACAGCATGGCCGGCACGACCAGGTCCGGCGGGCGGTGGCCGTCGGCGAAGGTCTTGATGTTGATGATCACCTTCTCGCCCATCTCGATCCGGCCCTCCACCGTGGCCGACCCCATGTGCGGCAGCAGCACCACATTGGGCTGCGCGCGCAGGCGCGGGTTCACCTCGCGCCCGCGTTCGTAGACGTCAAGCCCCGCGCCCGCGAGGTCGCCCGCGCGCAGCATCCGGGTCAGGGCGTTCTCGTCGATCACCTCGCCGCGCGAGGTGTTCACGATCACGGCGGACTTCTTCATCAGGGCCAGCCGCCGCGCGTTCATGAGGTGGAACGTGGCTGGCGTATGCGGGCAGTTGACCGACAGGATGTCCACCCGTGCCACCATCTGGTCGAGGCTTTCCCAGTAGGTCGCTTCCAGCGCGCCCTCGACTTCGGGGCGCAGGCGGCGGCGGTTGTGGTAATGAACCTGGCAGCCGAAGGCCGCGGCCCGGCGGGCGACGGCCTGACCGATCCGGCCCATGCCCAGGATGCCCAGGCGCTTGCCGCCCAGCCGCGCCCCCAGGAACGCCGTGGGCGACCAGCCCTGCCAGTCGCCCGTCTGCATGTGCGCCATGCCTTCGGGCAGGCGGCGCGTGACCGCCAGGATCAGCGCCATGACCATGTCGGCGGTATCGTCGGTCATCACGCCGGGCGTGTTCGACACCTGGATGCCCCGCATCCGCGCCGTGTCGACGTCGATATGGTCCACCCCGGCGCCGTAGTTGGCGATCAGCTTCAGCCGTGGCCCGGCCTGCCCCAGCAGGCCCGAATCGATCCGGTCCGACAGCGACGGCACCAGCACGTCGGCATCCGCCAGCGCGGCGGCCAGGGCTTCGCGTGGCATCGGCGTGTCGTCCTCGCGCAAGCGGGCGTCGAACAGTTCGCTCAGGCGGGTTTCCACCGCCTCGGGCAGGCGTCGCGTCACGACCACAGTCAGGTGCCTTGTGGGCATTGCCCGTCCTCCCGGCTTTTCCTTCGCGCGT
>CAYYOE010000552.1:0-1843 GCA_964473055.1 uncultured Rhodobacterales bacterium
TGGAACCCCGCCCCCCTGCCCGGCATGGTCCGCCTCTGGACGTGGGAGGCCTTCGCCCACGGCGCGGAATGCGTGTCCTACTTCCGCTGGCGGCAGGCGCCCTTTGCCCAGGAACAGATGCACGCAGGGCTTTTGCGCCCCGACAGCGCCGAAGCCCCCGCCTACGGGGAAGCGCAACAGGTCGCGGCCGAACTGGCCGAGGCCCCCGATGCGGGCTGCAGCCCCGCCCCCGTGGCGCTGGTGTTCGACTATGAAAGCGCCTGGGCCTGGGAAACCCAACCCCAGGGCGCGGATTTCGACTACTTCCGCCTCTGCTTCGAGGCGTACCGGGCGCTCCGCCGCCTCGGCCTCGACATCGACATCGTGCCGCCCACGACCGCCGACCTTTCGGCCTGGCGGCTGGTGCTGATCCCGGGCCTCTGCACGCTACCGGACGCGCTGACCAAGGCGCTTGCCGCGTTCACGGGCACCGTCCTCGCAGGGCCCCGCACCAACGCCAAGACGCGCGACTTCGCGATTTCCCTCCCCCTGCCCCCGAACCTGCCAGGGCTGGCCTGCACAGTGGCCCGGGTGGAAAGCCTGCCCCCCGGAACGCAGGTGCGGCTGGCGGATGGCGGCGCCTTCCGGCACTGGTTCGAACACCTCGACACCCCAGTGGCCCTCGAACGGACCGAGGATGGCGCCCCCGCGATCTCCAGCGCGGCAAAGCTGCACTACCTGGCCGGCTGGCCCGACCCCGATCTCTGGCACCGCCTGCTCCACACCGCCTGCGCGACCGAGGGGATCGAGACGCACGACCTGCCGGACGGTCTGCGCCTGCGCGGCACCGCCACGCATCACGTCCTGTTGAATTACGGCCCTGCCCCGGTCACATGGGCCGGTCACACCCTGCCCCCTGCGGGCGTCAAGCTGGTACCACGATGATCCCTTTCGGCACCACCACGGACGGCGCCCCCGTCCATGCCCTGCACCTGGCCGCGGGGGATCTGACGGCCACGGTCCTGACGCTTGGCGCCTGCCTGCAGGATCTGCGGCTGTCCGGCGTGCCCTATCCGCTGACCCACGGGTCCGACCGGGTTGCCGACTACGAGGCCGCAATGCGGTATCATGGCGCGCTCGTTGCCCCCGTGGTCAACCGCCTGTCCGGCGCGCAGGCCCCGATTTCGGGCAGGGTCCACAGGTTCGAAGCCAACCAGGACGGCCGCCACACCCTGCATTGCGGTGCGGCGGGCACGCACCGCCAGGTCTGGCAGGTGGCCGACCACGGGCTTGCGCATGCAACCCTGACCATCGACCTGCCCGATGGCGCAGGCGGTTTCCCCGGCAATCGCCGCCTTGCCGCCCGGTTTCAGGCCGTGGCCCCCGCCACCCTGCGGATGACCGTCACCGCCACGACCGATGCCGTGACTCTGATGAACGTGGCCAACCACAGCTACTGGAACCTCGACGGCTCCGACCGATGGGATGGCCACACCCTGCAAATCGCTGCCGACCGCTACCTGCCCACCACGCCCGACTTCACTCCCACCGGTGAAATTGTCCCTGTCGCGGGCACGGCGATGGATTTCCGCACCCCCCGCGCCATCGCGCCGGGCGCTCCGGCCCTCGATACCAACTTCTGCCTGTCGGATGCGCGCGGCCCCCTGCGCGACGCGTTGACCCTTACGGGCCGCTCGGGCGTCTCGATGACAGTGGCGACCACCGAACCCGGCATCCAGGTCTATGACGGCCGCAACGCCATCCGCCCGGGCCGCGCGCCCTATGAAGGCCTCGCCATCGAGGCGCAGTTCTGGCCCGACGCGCCGAACCATCCGGGCTTTCCGGGGATCGAGCTGCAGCCCGG
>CAYYOE010000553.1:0-1842 GCA_964473055.1 uncultured Rhodobacterales bacterium
ATCGCGCGGCGGCTCCACCGCGACGGCCGACCGGTCGAGGCCCGCAGGCAGCAGCCCCTCCGCCTCCATCGCGTCGAGCGCGGTCAGAACGGCAATATGGATATCGGCGAAGAGCGTCATTTTGCACCTACAGGAACTGTCGCCCGCCTCCTACCATGGTGAGGGCGAAGGTCAATCGACCGCGCCGACGCGGCACAGCCCGGCGCGCCCCGGCCATCCGATGGGGCGACCGGCGCGCGATCCGTCCACCTGCGTCGCTCAGCCCCCGCAATAGGTGTAGAGCTCCGCGAACCCGTCCTGCACGAGGACCACACCGCCGGTATTGTCGAGCACCAGCATGAAGGACCGCGTCCAGGTCTCGCCCTCGCCCATGCAGGTCGCATTATGGACAAAGGTATCCTGCAGGCCGGCAACCGGCGTCCGGCTGGTGATGACGCACTGGCTTTCGTAGAAGGTGATCTCGGGCCAGAAGATGTCGAGCGACAGCTCGTTGCGGTAGCCCAACCCACACCGATCCCCATTGTAGGAGCCGTCGAGGTTCTGGGCGACACCCGGCTGGACAAGACACACGCCCAGAACGGCGGCGGCGAATGACGTTCGAACAGGCATGTCGGATCTCCTTCAGGGTCGGCGCGTCGTGGACCGCATGTCGCGCACCATGCCGCGCACGTTAACGGCATGTTCGTGCAACGCAATCCGCTCCGTCATCGCCGACGCGCGAAAGACCCGCGCGGCGGGCCGGATCAGTCGCAGCTCACGAAACGATCCTCGTTGCCGTCGACACTGAGGATCAGGTCCCCATCGGCGTTGCGGTAGAACAGGGCCTCACTGACCTGCGGGTCGCCGCCATGTTCACAGGTCATGGTATACTGAATGCCACCCGCCGGGTCCGACACCGGGTTGGCATCGGTCAGCGTGCAGGGCGTCTCGTAAAAGGTCATGTCGCCCCCGTCGATGGTCAGCGCGACAAAGGGCGGCGTGTCGCAGAATGCGTATTCATAGACGCCGTCGAACCCTTCGGCGCTGGCGGCCACGGGCAAGGCCACAGCAACGGCGAAGGTGGCAAGGCGCACGGTCCGGAAATGTGTCATCGATGCAAACTCCTTCAAATCCATGAAGAAAGGATGCCGCAACCGGCCGCGCCTGTCACTACAGGTTTTCAAGCGGCTGCGCGGCCGTGGTGACGCCCGTTCCAAAGATCCGGGCGTGCGTCTGCAAGGCGAACCGGTCCGTCATCCCCGCGATGTAGTCGGACACCAGCCGCGCCAGACCCGTCTCGCCCGCCACCTCCTCCACGTCCTTGCGCCATTGCTTGGGCAATTCCTGCGGGTTGGCCATGAAATGCGGGAACAGGTCCTCGATCACCACCGTCACCTCGCGCCGCATCTCGATGACCGCGGGGGCGCGGTACATGCGGTGGAACAGGAAATCGCGGATCACCTTCAGATCCTCGAACAGCGGCGTGGAAAACCGGATGATCGGACGCCCCGCCCCCCGGACATCCGCCGCGCTCTGTGGCTCCAGCGCCGCCAGTTCCACCCGCGCATAGGCGATCACATCCTCCACCAGCACGCCGAAGAACCGTCTCAGCGCCTCGTGCCGGCGGCGGTAGTAGTTCAACCCCGGGTAACGCCTGTCGACCTCGGCAAAACACTCCCGCAGGATCGGAAGCTCCGCCAGATCGTCGGTCGAAAACAGCTCGGCCCTCAACCCGTCGTGCAGGTCGTGGTGATTGTAGGCCACGTCATCCGCGATCGCCGCCACCTGCGCCTCGGCACTGGCGAAACTCGACAGCTCCAGATCATGACCCGCGCAATACTCCGCCAGCGCCCAGGGCGTCGG
>CAYYOE010000554.1:0-1836 GCA_964473055.1 uncultured Rhodobacterales bacterium
CATCTATGTTGACCCCGAGGCCGCCGCCGCGGTGCTGGCCGCGGGCGTGGCTGTCACGCTGATCCCGCTCGACGTCACCCACAAGGCCCTGACGACGCGCGCAAGGGTCGAGGGGTTTCGCGCCGTCGGCACGCCCGTGGGCGATGCGGTCGCGGGCTGGACGGACTTCTTCGAGCGGTTCGACATGGCGAAGTACGGGTCCGAGGGCGCGCCGCTGCACGACCCGCTGGTGATCGCCTATCTTCTGGCGCCGGATCTGTTCAACGGTCGGCACGTGAATGTCGAAATCGAGACCGAGGGCCGGTTCACACTTGGCATGACGGTCGCGGACTGGTGGCGTGTGTCGGGGCGCCCGGCGAATGCGATGTTCCTGGGTGGTGTGGATGCGGACGGGTTTTATGCGCTGCTGACGAACCGGCTTGCCCGGCTGTGAGGGCGGACGGGGGGCGCTGCCCCCGCGCCCCCCGGAGGTATTTGAACAAGGGTGAGGGGAGGGCCGTCCCGTTATGGCTTTGGCGTGACGCTGTTCTCCTTGGCGGTGCCGTGACACGCCGCGACCGGCTTTCGCCGGAGGCGGGCACGGGCTATGTCGGAGGGATGACCCTGCGCATGCCCTTCGAGAACAGTTACGCCCGCCTGCCCGAGCGGTTCTTCACCCGGCTCGACCCCACGCCGGTCCTTCGGCCCGTCCGCGCGCCTGTGCTGCTGGCGCTGAACGACGCGCTTGCGGCCGAGCTTGGCCTTGATCCGGCGGCGCTGCGGTCGGAGGCCGGTATTGCCCTGCTGGCAGGCAACGCGGTGCCCGAGGGGGCTGAACCGCTGGCGCAACTGTATGCGGGCCACCAGTTCGGTGGCTGGGTGCCGCAACTGGGCGACGGGCGGGCGATCCTGCTGGGCGAAGTGATCGACCTGGCCGGGCGGCGGCGCGACATCCAGTTGAAGGGGGCGGGACGGACCCCCTACAGCCGCATGGGCGACGGGCGGGCGGCCCTTGGCCCCGTGCTGCGCGAGTACCTCGTGTCCGAGGCGATGCAGGCGCTTGGTATCCCGACGACCCGCGCGCTGGCGGCCGTCACAACCGGCGAGGATGTGGTGCGCGAGACGCGGATGCCCGGCGCGGTGCTGGTCCGGGTTGCCGCCAGCCATATCCGCGTGGGCACCTTTCAGGTCTTCGCCGCGCGTGGCGACATCGCCGCGCTGGAGGTGCTGGCGGACCATGTGATCGACCGCCACTACCCGGATGCGGGCGATGCGATGGGCCTGTTGCGCGCCGTCGTGACCGCCCAGGCGCGGCTGATCGCGGCCTGGATGGCGGTGGGGTTCGTGCATGGCGTGATGAACACCGACAATATGGCCGTCTCGGGTGAGACGATCGACTACGGTCCCTGCGCCTTTCTCGACGTCTACCACCCCGACACGGTGTTCTCCTCGATCGACCAGACCGGGCGCTATGCCTATGCCCGCCAGCCCGACATCGGCATGTGGAACCTGGCGCAACTGGCCTCCAGCCTGTTGCCGCTGATGGGCGAGGACCGGGATGCCGCGGTGGAAGAGGCAACCGAGGCGGTGCGGGCCTTCGCGCCGCAGGTGCAGGCGGCCTGGCTGGAGCGGTTCCGCGCGAAACTGGGCTTGCAGGTGCCCGAGGACGGCGATGCCGCGTTGATCGGCGATCTGCTGGCGCGGATGGCGGCGAACCGGGCGGATTTCACCCGGACCTTCCGGGCCCTGGCCGAGGGCAACGCGCGCGACGAGTTCCTCGATCCAACGGCCTTCGATGCGTGGGCGGCGGACTGGCGCGCCCGGCTGGTGCGCGAGGGCGCCGCACCAGAAGACCGG
>CAYYOE010000555.1:0-1833 GCA_964473055.1 uncultured Rhodobacterales bacterium
TGAACACCCGGTAGTACAGCCAGTCCGGGAACAGGTTCGACGCGCGGAAGAACAGCCCGAAGGCGAAGGGGAAGGCGAGCTTGAAGCGGTCGGTCTGCATGAACTCGAACATCGCCTGCGCGGCGGTGTCGGGTTCCATGATGAAAGGCATCGTGAAGTTGTTCTTGTCGGTCAGGCGCGTGCGGATGAAGCCGGGATTGGCGACCTGAACCGACACGCCCGTGCCCCGCAGGTCGGCCTGCATGGATTCCGCAAGCGAGAGCGTCCCCGCCTTTGACGCGGCATAGCCGATGGCCCCCGGCAGCCCGCGATAGGCCGACAGCGACCCGGTGATGACGATGTGCCCCCGGTTCCTGGCGACCATCGGCCCGATCACGGCGCCGACCACCCGCGCGCAGCCGGTGAAGTTGATATCGCACATCGCCTCGACCTGTGCCGCGTCCCAGTCTTGCGCGGACTGCGGCCAGTAGACGCCCGCAAGGTAGACCACGCCGTCGACTTCGCCCACTTCGGCTGCTGCTGCCTCGACGCTCGCCCGGTCGGACACGTCCACCGTCACTGCCCGCGCCCGTCCCGGCAGTTCGGCCACCACCTCGGCCAGCCGGTCCGACGACCGCGCCGACACGATCACCTCGGCCCCCACCTGCGACAGCTTCATGGCCAGCGACCGACCCAGCCCCTCGCTGGCCCCGACAAGCCAGTAGCGTTTGCCCGCGAAATCTCTCACGCCGCTTCCCTCGGGCGCATCGTCGCAACCAGTTCGGCCACCGTTACTCCGAACTTTCGGAACTGGCTGCGGTTGATGATCGTGCCGCCCTCGACGAGGTACATCCAGTCCGTCGTGTCAAGCACATGGCCCCCCGACTCCGCCGGCAGACGGATGCGGTAATTCAGTTGCACACCGGGACCGACCTGGCGCCCCGACGCCGTTCCCACGACATCCGCCGCCTCGGCCCGGATCGACCCGTCATTGCCCAGCGTCAACCGCCATTCCCGGTCCTGCACCGCCCCGCTGTCATAGCGGAACCGTTCGCTCATCACGCCGACATTGCCGTCCCAGCGCACGTCCATGTCGGCGACAAAACGCGAACTGACTCGGCCCGTTGGACCAAAGATCACGCCTTCGCACAGGATCGGGCCGTTGAGGTGCTGCCGCAGATCCATCTGTGGCCCCTTGCCGGCATAGTCGTCGGGCGCCTGCGCGCGAAAGCTCGCATAGCGCCCCTTGGCCCAGACCCCGCCCAGCGCCACCGCGGCACCGACGATCAGCGCAACCACGATATCCATGGTTCAGCTCTCCTCGATCGGTGTAGCGACCAGCAGACCGATCGCCACGAGTTTCAGGACGCAGGGCACGCCCGCGTAAAGATAGGTCAGCGTCGTCAACGCCCGCTCGGGGTTGTCGACGGCACCCGAAACGAAGCCTGCGCCTTCCAGCACCGGCAACAGCAGCACCGCCGCAAAAGCCAGCGTGAACTTCGTCACCAGTGCCCAGAGGCCGAACCCGGCCCCGCCGTTCGGCGCAACGCGCGCCATGCGTCGTGAGAAGAGTGCAGGCAGCAGCGTCAGGTCCGCACCGATGGTGGCACCGGACAGGACGCAGATCACCGCGAAAGCCGCCGTGTCGCCGGGCCCCAGCGCCAGAACGCCCGCGAAGGACGCCACCGCCAGCGCCATCGCCCCCAGAAGCACCGGCTTGGCGCCGTAGCGCCGGGCCAGCCACGACCATCCCGGCGACGACAGCGCTGCAGCCAGGAAGAACAATACCAGCAGCGGCCCTTCCCATCCTGGCGCGGCGAGGCGGCTTTCGACGAAGAACAGGAACAGCGTGGA
>CAYYOE010000556.1:0-1816 GCA_964473055.1 uncultured Rhodobacterales bacterium
GCGCAATCCTGCGATTGTCCCGATGAGGGGTGAGAATCGGGTCGGTCCATGCTAGGGTCCGCTCCCCGGCACTGATCCGAACAACATGAAAGGAGAGCGGCGATGGCCAGGCATCCGATCGACAGACCCCGCACCAACGACGACGGCCTGAAGGCCGAACACTATGCCGAGATCGAACGGCAGAGCGGCGACGAGACGAAGCACCCGAAGGTCGATGCGCTGTCGCGGCGGCCGCAGGCGGGCGACGAAGCGCGCCGCGTGCAGGAGTTCGTGCGGATCGAGCGCGGCAAGTCCGCCTGAGGCTTTCCAGCGCCGCGACCGGGCGCTAAGGCTGGGGGAACGCAAAAGGTTCTCCCATGCAACCGCTTCGCGGGATCGGCCTGAAATTGCTGTCCATCGCGGTGTTCGCCGTCATGGCGGCGCTGATCAAGGCCACATCCGACACGGTGCCGCCGGGACAGGCGGTGTTCTTCCGGTCGTTCTTTGCCATCCCCGTCATCCTGGTCTGGCTGGCTGCGCAGGGGCACCTGCATGACGGGCTGCGCGTGCAGGATCCGTTCGGGCATCTGTGGCGCGGGATCGTCGGGGCCGGGGCCATGGGAATGGGTTTTGCGGGCCTCGGCCTTCTGCCGTTCAGCGAGGTCACGGCGCTGGGCTATGCCGCGCCGCTTCTGACGGTCGTGTTCGCGGCGATGTTCCTGGGCGAGCGGGTGCGCCTGTTCCGCCTGTCCGCCGTGGCGATGGGCCTGGTCGGTGTCCTGATCGTGCTGTCGCCGCGGCTGTCGGTCGATGCGGGCGCGGCCGATCCGCGCCAGCAGCTCGGCGCCATGGTGGTGCTGACCGGCGCGGTACTGACGGCGCTTGCCCAGGTCTTTGTCCGCAAGCTGGTGCAGACCGAAGGCACGGCGGCCATCGTCTTCTGGTTTTCCGTCACCTGTTCGGTGCTGGCGCTGATCACCTTGCCCTTCGGCTGGGTGATGCCCGACCTGACCCTGCTGGCGATGCTGGTGGTCACGGGGTTCCTGGGCGGTCTGGGACAGATCCTGCTGACCTCCAGCTACCGTCATGCCGATGCCTCGGTCATCGCGCCGTTCGAATATGCGTCGATGCTTCTGGCGCTCGGGATCGGGTTCTTCCTGTTCGACGAGGTGCCGACGCCGATCATGCTGCTGGGCGCGGCCATCATCATCGCGGCGGGTGTGCTGATCATCTGGCGCGAACGCCAACTGGGGCTGGAACGCGCGCGCCAGCGCAAGTCGATGACGCCGCAGGGCTGAACCGGGTTCGAAGCCCGGACTTCGGCCGCCGGGTCTGGGGCCCTGCGACGTCTCAGGGCGGCGGCATCAGTCCGGTCTTCATCCGCCAGGCGTCGGACGCGGTGCGCAACCCGATCGCGGCATCGCCCAGCGGATAGGGGCCAAGGCGCGATGCGCCAACCTCGAACCTCACCGATGGCGGGCCGGGCGCGCGGTGCACATGAATCATCGCCTGCGCGCCGGTGGCGGCAAAGGCGCGGCGCAGGTCGGCGGTGACCGCGGTTTCGGACAGGCGACTGTCCGGCGGCAGGGTCACGCGCGCCACCACTGCCCCGCCGGAACCGCGGTCGGCCTCATACGCGATCAGGCGCTCGACCGAAATCGAAAGGGGGCGGAAGGTGGGATCGCCGGTCATGTAATACCAGGTCAGCGCCGCCGCCGACGGCGTGATCAGCGCCAGAAGGGCAAGGAAGATCGTGACCATCGGATGGCGGCGCGACATGGGCTGGCCCCTTGGCAGGGGCACAGTCTAGGGTGGTAAGGTAAGGGGCGGGTTAACG
>CAYYOE010000557.1:0-1814 GCA_964473055.1 uncultured Rhodobacterales bacterium
ACCAGCTACATCCAGCGCAAGCTGGCGATCGGCTACAACAAGGCCGCCCGGATCGTCGAGATGATGGAAGAACAGGGCGTCGTGACGCGCGCCAACGGCGTCGGCAAGCGCGAGATCCTGGTCGAGGAACGGTAGGCTCTTTCTCGGCGCGGCACCTCATCCGGGCTCTGCTTGCGGCCAGACCGTGACGCAAACCCCCGCTCGCCTCGCCCGCACGCCTGTCGCCCTGGCCAAAGCCGCCGAAGGCATGGCAGACCCGTCCCGCCGGACATCGCGCATGAAGACAATGCCGGAAGCGCGATGGCGGGATGCCGGAAAACGGGGAAGTGAAGTCCGCATGCGGACGTCGCCGCAATAATCGCCAAAAGGCCCGTAGGATCCGGCAATCCGGATCCGGGCGCGCGTGGGATGGTGCGGCACACTGGGGCACAGATCGTGCCCCATGTCTGTCTGAAAAGGGAAAACACCATGCGCTTCCATACGCTTGCCGCTCTTGCCATCGCCGGCGCCACCACCTTCGCGGTTCAGCCCGCGACGGCCCAGGATGCCGCCCCCGACATGATGATGATGATGACCGTGTCGATGCTGGGATCGCACACGCAGAACGCGCTGAACCGCTACGGGATCAACGCGGATGTCAGCACCCTGACCGTCGGCCAGCTGGGTGAAATCGCCGGGATCCTCGCCAATCCCATGGGCAGTGATGCGCCCGTGAAGGACCGGATCGAAGCGGCCATCCGGCGCCAGTGACGCCAGCTTGCCCGGTCAGCTTGTCCTGCCCACGGGTCCGTTCCTGTAACATGGCGCGGATCGCCCACCGCGCGACTGTTACAGGCATCCCTGCCCCCGGGCAGACAGGGGCCGCCCCCAGCGGGCGGCCCTGACGTTTCGATCGTTACACCCGTCACGCCGTAGTGACTGCAAACTCAGTCATTTGAACACATCTCACGCGTCCGACAGGTGCGTTGATGCGCAGGCCCACGATCATCACCTCAGTTCCCATCGAGACCGGTGGGGACATGCAGCGGCACTTTCGCACAATCCGTGACTATCACATGGGCGATCCCGGCATCGCGGTCGAACATCGCGACTATCCGCATCTGAGGGTCAGTCATACGGTCGAGCGCGACGGCGACCTGCGCTTCCACCGCACCGACCGCAGCGTAATCATCCTGACGCTGGACGGGTCGGCCCGGCACCTGACGCGCATGGACGGCATCACCGACGAAACACCGTCGCGCCCCGGCGAGGTGGCCTTCATCCCCGAAGGCATCGAGGTGCGGCTGGCCTGGACGAACCCCGGCCCGGTCCAGCACAGCCTGACCATCGACTTCGACACCCCCCTGTTCGAGACCTATGCCCCCGAGATCGCCGGGTCCCGGCTGGCACGCGGCGTGCTCATCCCGAAGAACTACGGCGACAGTCCGGTGATCGCCGGTCTGATGCGCGTCCTCGCGCGCGAGATCGATCCGGCGCTGCGCCGGGGGCGCATCTTCGCCGAGACGGTGATCCGCCTGATCGCCCTTGAACTGGCCGCGTCGCAGTGGTCGGTCCCGGTCCGCGACCTGGAACGCCGGCCAGCGCATGACCCGCGGGTCTACCGGGCCATCGATTTCATCGAGACCAGTTTCACGACGGACATCTCGTTGATCGAGATCGCATCGCGGACCGGGCTCAGCCCGACGCACCTGACCACGGTGTTCCAGCGCGAAACCGGGTTCACGCCCTACGCCTATGTGATCGAACGGCGCCTGCGCGAAGCGGTGCGGCTGTTGCGGGGAACCGACCAGCCCATCGCGCAGATCGCCTTTGCC
>CAYYOE010000558.1:0-1810 GCA_964473055.1 uncultured Rhodobacterales bacterium
CTAGCTGAACTGCTCCTGCGTCAGCCGTTCTTCCAGTCCGTGACCGGGGTCGAACAGGATTCGATGCCGGATTGATGGTTCGGACCGCACCTCGACCCAGGTCACGTCCCGCACCGAATGACCGTCTGCGTCAGCCATGACCGGACGCTTCTCGGCCTCCAGGACATCGAAGCGCACGACAGCCGAGGATGGCAGCAGCGCCCCGCGCCAGCGGCGGGGGCGGAAGGCGGCCATGGCGGTCAGCGCCAGCACATCTGACCCGATGGGCAGGATCGGGCCATGGGCGGAATAGTTGTAGGCGGTCGACCCGGCAGGCGTGCTGACCAGCGCCCCGTCACACACCAGCTCCGGCATCCGCACGCGGCCATCCACGCTGATCTGCAGTTTCGCCGCCTGTGGTCCGGCGCGCAGCAGCGAGACTTCGTTGATGGCCAGCATCCTGTGGGTTTCGCCGTCCCGGTCCATGGCCGACATGACAAGGGGGTGGATGACCTCTTCTTCGGCGGCGGCCAGTCTTTCGGCCAGGCCGTCCTCGCGGTACTCGTTCATCAGAAAGCCGATGGTGCCGCAGTTCATGCCATAGACCGGCAACCCAAGGTCCTGCGTTACATGCAGTGTCTCGAGCATGAAACCATCACCGCCCAGCGCCACCAGGACGCGCGCGCGCGACAGCGGTTCCTGACCGTAATGACCGGTAAGCCGGGACAGCGCAGCCTGGGCCACGTCTGTTCCACTGGCGCGAAAGGCGATCCCGGCCGTCACGATGGGCCCCTCCGGCGCCATGGCATCCCCCTGCGTTCGCATCAGTCATTGCCCGCGCCCATGGGAAACTCAACCCCCGCGCCAGGAAATGCCGTGCCCTCCAACCGGTGCGCCGCGGCACAAATGCGCCTTCCGGCACGGACCGTGATCCTGTAGGACATCGCGCAAACCGCCAGCCCCAGCCGGGAGACCGCCGATGAACGCTCCGCACCGCGATGCCGGGTTCTTTTCCGAAGACCTCTCGACCCGCGATCCCGAGATCGCCGCCGCCATCGCCGGCGAACTGGGGCGCCAGCGCGACGAGATCGAACTGATCGCATCCGAGAACATTGTCAGCCGGGCGGTGATGCAGGCGCAGGGCTCGGTGATGACGAACAAGTACGCCGAGGGCTATCCGGGCAAGCGGTATTATGGCGGCTGCCAGTGGGTGGATGTCGCCGAGGATCTGGCCATTGCGCGCGCCTGCCAGTTGTTCGGCGTCGGATTTGCCAATGTGCAGCCGAATTCGGGCAGCCAGGCCAACCAGGGTGTGTTCCAGGCCCTGCTGCAGCCCGGCGACACCATCATGGGTCAATCGCTGGATGCCGGCGGGCATCTGACCCACGGCGCCAAGCCAAACCAGTCGGGCAAGTGGTTCAACGCCATCCAGTATGGCGTGCGCAAGCAGGACAACCTGATCGACTACGACCAGGTCGCGGCGCTGGCCTCGGAGCACAAGCCGAAGCTGATCATCGCGGGCGGCTCGGCCATTCCGCGGATTATCGACTTTCCCCGGATGCGCGAAATCGCCGACAGCGTGGGAGCGTACCTGCTGGTGGACATGGCGCATTTTGCAGGGCTGGTGGCGGCTGGCCTCTATCCCTCGCCGTTCCCGCACGCCCATGTGGCCACCACGACCACACACAAGACGTTGCGCGGCCCCCGCGGCGGGATGATCCTGACCGATGACGAGGTGCTGGCGAAGAAGCTCAACTCGGCCATTTTCCCGGGCATTCAGGGCGGCCCCTTGATGCATGTGATCGCGGCCAAGGCCGTGGCCTTCGGCGAG
>CAYYOE010000559.1:0-1808 GCA_964473055.1 uncultured Rhodobacterales bacterium
GGGTGTTCGACGCCTCGGACAGTTCGAACGCCTGTTCGACCATATCGACGATCTTGGGCAGCTCGGGGCGGGGGTCCAGCAGCCACATCGAGCATTTCAGCGCATAGGCGTGGGTGCGTTCCTGGATGACGCTGGCGCCTTCGCCATAATCCTCGCCCACCACGATCAGGGCGCCGCCGATCACGCCGGGCGAGGACAGGTTGGACAGCGCGTCGGCGGCGACGTTGGTGCCGACGATGGATTTCCACGTCACGCAGCCGCGCATGGGGTACTGGACAGATGCGGCCAGCATGGCGGCCGCGGCGGCTTCGTTCGTGCAGGTTTCCAGATGGATGCCCAGGTCGGACAGGATATCCTCGGACTGCACCAGCACGTCGAGCAGGTGGCTGACGGGGGCACCCTGATACCCGCCCACATAGGACACGCCCGATTGCAACAGCGCCTTGGTGACGGCGAGGATGCCTTCGCCGTGGAAGGTGTCGCCTGCGCCGAGCTTCAGGCTTTGGATCTCGGACTTGAACGAGACTTCCATGGCGGTCTCCCTGTCAGGCGAAACGGGCCTTCACGGCGTCGGGGATCGGGCGGGACTTGATGCCGCCGGGGGCGTCCGCGTCGTGGGCGACCCAGACGCGGGTTTCCCAGGCCTCGATGGCCAACTGGTCGCCCTTGAACACCCGGTGTTCGATGTCGAAACTGGACCGCTTCCATGCCGCCACGCGGCTTTCGATCGCGATCGTCTCGCCCCAGCGCGACGGGATCAGGAACCGCGCGCGGGTGTCCACCATGGGAATGCCGACGATGCCGTGGTCGGCAACCATCTGGTGCTTCGGCAGGCCCGCGGCGGCGAACAGGGCGACGGTGGCGTTGTCGAACATCACGAAGTAGCGCGGGTAGTAGACGATCCCGGCCGGGTCGCAGTCGCCCCACTCGATAAAAACCTCGCGCCGGTTTGTCAGTTCCATTTCAGCGCCCCATCATCGTCTGGGGCAGGACCAACGCGATCTGTGGAAACATGATGAGCAGCGCCACGCAGACGGCCATGGCAATCCAGAAGGGGATGATGCCCGCATAGATCTTGCCGATGGGCACATGCTGGGCCACGCCTTTCACGACAAAGACGTTCATGCCCACTGGCGGGCTGATCAGGCCCATTTCCAGCACCAGGACCATGATGATGCCGAACCAGATCGGGTCATAGCCCAGTGTCGTGACGATCGGCAGGACGATGGGCACCGTCAGCACCATCATGGCGAAGCCTTCCATGAAGGTGCCCAGCACGATGTAGATAACGATGATCACCATGAGGACGGCCAGCGCCGGGATCGCCAGGTCGCCGACCCAGTTGGACAGGTTCACGGGGATGCGGGTCAGCGCCAGGAACGGTGCGAAGAAGTGCGCACCGATCAGGATGAAGAACACCATCGCGGTGGTCTTGACCGTGTCGAGCAGCGCCTCGAAGAACCTGGCGATGCTTAGCCGACGCGACCAGAGCGCGTGCAGGAACGTCAGGAAGGCACCCACCGCAGCGGCCTCGGTCACGGTGAAAATCCCGGCATAGATGCCGCCAATCACGATGAACACCACCAGCAGCAGCGCGCCGGAACTGAGCAGCACCTTGAACCGTTCACGGTACCCGATCCGTTCGCCGGGGGGGCCGGCGTTGGGGTTCAGGATGGCGACGATGAAGACGGTGAGGACGAACAGGACCGTCAGCAGGAGGCCCGGCAGGAACCCGGCGAGGAACAGCCGGCCCACGGATTGTTCGGTCAGCAGGGCATAGACGATCAGCACCGTGGACGGCGGGATCA
>CAYYOE010000560.1:0-1806 GCA_964473055.1 uncultured Rhodobacterales bacterium
TCCTGGGTGAAGCCGATGCCGAGCGGCCCGATGCCGATCTCGGACACCCGGAAGATGCGCTGCAGGAAGACGATCATCACCTGCTGCAGCACCATCAGCAGGCCGGCCCAGGCGGTGAGGCGGCCGATGCCGTTGGCAAAGCCCTCCAGCCCGCGCACGCAGGCCCACAGGAAGTCGCGCTTCCACATGCCGATGCCGGTGATCACCAGGAAGAAGGTGAAGACCACGAAGAACAACTCGACCGAGGCGCCGTAATACATGAAGCGCGCCAACGCCTCGCGGTCGCCCCAGGCCAGCCAGCTTGCCGGGTCGATCAGGGCCCGCACCAGGTTCACCGGCGCCATGGCGAAGTTGGTCAGCAGCCACAAGAGAGCGTCGAGCATGGCGATCCGGCCCTTCTGCCTTGTCTGGGGAAGCCACCGGGACGGCCTGCCGGCCGCAGGCGCGCAGGGCGCCCCCGTGGGGTGCGAAGCCCCGCCCGGATATCCGGGCGGGGAGATCGGGCAACGCGCGGCGCCCCGGAGAGGCGCCGGCGCGGGAGATCAGCCCAGGACGCGGTCGCGCTGGGTGCGGTAGGTGCCTTCCCCCGCGGTGATCCAGCCCGAGGAGGCGCGCAGCGACTCGTCATGGCTGGCGCGGATGCGCACGAACAGCTCGTCGCTCATGTACTCTTCCAGCACCGAGTTCGAGGCCGCGCCGAAGGCATCCCAGACCTCGTCGGAGAAGGTGCGGACCTGCACCCCGCCATTCACCAGCTGCTGCAGCGCGGTGCCGTTGTTGGCCAGGAACAGCGCCAGCGTCCACTGGTGCGATTCCGCGGCGGCGATCTCGATGATCTTCTGCTGCGCGGGCGTCAGGCTGTCGAAGACGTCGCGGTTGGTCGCCAGCGACAGCCCCGCGCCCGGCTCGTGGAAGCCGGCGGTGTAGTAGATCTGGGTGATTTCCTGGAAGCCGGCCGACTGGTCTGCCCAGGGACCGATCCATTCGGTGCCGTCGATGGCCCCCGAGGCGAGCGCCTGGTAGACTTCCGCGCCCGGCAGGTTCTGGACCGAGGCGCCGAGTTGCCCCAGGGCCTGGCCGCCCAGGCCCGGCATGCGGAAACGCAGGCCGTTGAAGTCCTCGGGGCTGGTGATCTCGTTGCGGAACCAGCCGCCCGACTGCGCTCCGGTATTGCCGGCGATGAACGCCTTCAGGCCGAAGATCTGGCCCAGTTCGTCATGCAGTTCGGCGCCGCCGGCGTGGTAGTACCAGTTCACCAGTTCCTGCGCCGTCATGCCGAAGGGCACCGAGGTGAAGAAGGCATAGCCCGGGTGCTGGTTGATGAAGTAGTAGTCGGCGGCGTGATACATGTCGGCCTGGCCCGAGGTCACCGCATCGAAGACCTCGAAGGCGCCCACAAGCTCGCCCGCGGCCCGCAGGTCGATGGTCAGCGCGCCGTCGGACATCGCGGTGATGGTGTCGGCGACATGCTGGGCGCTGTCATGCACGCCGGCAAGACCGCGGCCCCAGGAAGTGACCATGGTCAGGGTGCGGTTGCCCTGGGCATAGGCCGGAGCGGCCAGGGTCGTGGACGCGGCTGCGGCGCCGCCAAGCGCGGACGTGCGCAGGAAAGAACGTCGATCCATTGGTATTTTTCCTCCCAGTTTGGATCTTGCCTCCGCGTCCCCCCTCGGGCAGCGGATGGGTCTGAGTGACGGCACGTTAGCGAAGGTGTTTCGATCCGAAAACAGGTTTTCTCGTCTGAACGGTCGATTTTTGTAAAATCTTCTTACCAATACCCCGGTTTTCCGGCCTGCTCCGGGCATG
>CAYYOE010000561.1:0-1801 GCA_964473055.1 uncultured Rhodobacterales bacterium
GCGTGCGTTCAGCCATGGCGCAGCTTGCAGGCGATGATGGTGCCGACGATCGCCGCGGCCACGACGTTCGAGGCCACCATCGGCCAGGCGCCGATGTGCAGCGCATAGACCAGCCACAGAAGGATGGTCAGAAGCAGAAGCAGGTTCGATCCCAGCGACAGGTCGCGGGTTTCGCGCGTGCGCAGGGTCTTGATCAGTTGCGGCATCCAGCAGAGCGTTCCGATCACGCCTGCAAGGACGCCGATGGCATCGACAAGCCAATCTGGCATCTGGGTGTCCCTTTCGGGGGCGGATGTTGGGGAGGGGTCGCGGCATGCGTGCCCGGCATGCGGTCGCGACGGCGGAAACGTTAGCGGCGCGTCAGGCGTCGGACAAGGGGGGACGGGATGGACTGGCAGGATGCGATTGCGGCGGGCAATGACCGGGCGATGGCGGCTCTGCGCGCGGACTACGACGCGCTGGGCGCGCAACTGGCGCGGCGGGGCGTCGATATCGCCGCCGTCACGGCGCGGGTGGCGGGGTTCGGCGTCGCGGTGCCATCCTGGGGCGTGGGCACCGGCGGCACGCGGTTTGCGCGGTTTCCGGGGCCGGGCGAGCCGCGCGACATCTTCGACAAGCTCGACGATTGCGGCGTGATCCACCGGCTGACCCGCGCGACGCCCACGGTGTCCTTGCACATCCCCTGGGACCGGGCCGACCCCGCGCTGCTGCGGGAAAAGGCGGCCGAGGTGGGGCTGGGGTTCGATGCAATGAACTCCAACACTTTCCAGGACCAGCCGGGCCAGCGCCACAGCTACAAGTTCGGGTCGCTGTCCCACACCGATGCCGCGACGCGGGCGCAGGCGGTCGAGCATAACCTCGACTGCATCGCCATCGGGCAGGCCATCGGGTCGACCGCGCTGACCGTCTGGGTGGGCGACGGGTCGAACTTTCCCGGCCAGACCGACCTGTCGCGCCAGTTCGAGCGGTATCTCGACGCGCTGGGCCAGGTCTATGCGGGGCTGCCGCCCGACTGGCGGCTGTTCACCGAACACAAGATGTACGAGCCTGCGTTCTATTCGACGGTGGTGCAGGACTGGGGCACCAACCTGATGATCGCGCAGGCGCTGGGGCCACAGGCGTTCTGCCTGGTGGACCTGGGCCACCACGCGCCCAACACCAACATCGAGATGATCGTCGCGCGGCTGATCCACGCGGGCAAGCTGGGCGGGTTCCACTTCAACGATTCCAGGTATGGCGACGACGATCTGGACACCGGGTCGATCGACCCGTTCCGGCTGTTTCTGGTGTTCAACGAACTCGTCGCCGCCGAGGGGCGCGCCGGGTTCCACCCCGCCCACATGCTCGACCAGAGCCACAACGTGACCGACCCGATCGAAAGCCTGATGGTGTCGGCGATGGAGGTGCAGCGCGCCTTTGCGCAGGCGCTGCTGGTGGACCGAAGCGCGCTGGCGGCGTTCCAGGAGTGCAACGACGCCCTGTTGGCCGCGCGCACGCTGAAGGCGGCGTTCCGCACGGATGTGGAACCGATCCTCGCCATGGCGCGGGTCGAAGGCGGCGGCGCGATCGACCCTGTGGCGGTGTTCCGCGCCTCGGGATATCGCGCGGCGGTGGCCGAGCGGCGCCCGGCCGTCAGCGGGACCGGGGGCGGGATCGTGTGAGGGGGGCATTCGAACAGACTGCGATTGAACGGCACCCCGCCCGGAACAGCCGCAAAGCTGCCCGGGCAGCGGATGGCCGCCCCTCCGGCCAGCCGCTTTGGGGACACCAGCGCGCGGTCAACCGTCGCAATGACCTGACG
>CAYYOE010000562.1:0-1793 GCA_964473055.1 uncultured Rhodobacterales bacterium
TCAGGAACGACACCTGCCCGAACCCGAAGGACGCCAGCGCGTTGTTGAACAGCCCCACCGGCACCGGCTGGTAGAACCAGCGCCAGACCCAGGCCATGGCCACCGCCGATGTCATGAAGGGCAGGAAATACAGCGCCCGCAGGAACCCGTGCATGAACCGGACGCGGTCCAGATGGTAGGCGATGGTGAAGGATACCACGAGGCTGACAGGCGTGCCGATCAACAGGTACTTGAAGGTGTTGGCGAACACCTTCCAGAACACCGGATCGTTCCAGAGCTTCACGAAATTGTCGATGCCGCGCCACGACTTGGTGCCAAGGAGGTTCCATTCCATGAAGCTCAGCACGAAGGCCTGTCCGGTGGGATAGAACCGGATCACGACGTAGAACAGGATCGGGACCGACAGGAACCCCCAGGCCCAGACGACCTGCTTCTGATGGACGGTCAGGTTGTGCCAGCGCATCGTCGGGTCCAGGGTCAAGGAGGGGGCCCCGCCCCCATCGGGGGGCGGGTCAGGTCATGCGGCGGGTCGCCGGATCAGTTCGTGGCGCCGAAGTAGCCGTCAAGCATCGCCTGTTCGGCGGCGGCAGCGGCGGCGAGGCTGTCGGCTGCGCTCATCCCTTCCAGGAAGATCCGGTTGGTCATGTCCACCATCAGGTCGCGCTGGCCGGATTCGTTGGCGAAGATGGTGGTATGAGCATATTCCAGCCCCCGGATGAACGGCCCATAGACCGGATCGTCGGCACCCGCCGCCATCGCGGCCGACGGTTTGGCCGGCAGTTCGCCCACGGTTTCCAGCCAGATCGCCATCGCCTCGTCCGAGGTGATGTAGTCCATGAACTTCACCGCCGCATCATAGGCCGCGCCGTCGGCCTTCGTGGTGATCGCGTTCACCCAGTAGCTGGCGTAGTTCGACTGCGTGCCGTCCGGTCCCGCGGGCAGTTCCGCCACACCCCAGTCGAGTCCGCGCGTATCGGCCAGAGCCCCGATGCGGAACGACCCGTCGATGTGAAACGCCGCGCGACCTGCGCGGAAAGCCGCCTGGGGTTCGTCCATGAACCCGACCGCCGTCACGCCATGTTCGGCCTGCAGCGCGGTATACCACTCCAGCGCGGCCAGCCCCGCCTCGGAGTTGTAGGTAACCTCGGTATAGTCCTCACTATACGGAGCGCCGCCGAACTGGCGCACAAGAACCTCGCGCCACCAGTGGTGGTCCTGCGCGGTCATTCCGGTGGTAAAGCCCGCGGTGGTTATGTTGCCCGCGCCATCCTTTTGGGTCGTGGCCTTGGCCATTTCCAGCAGTTCGTCCAGCGTGGTGGGCGGCGCCTCGATCCCGGCCTGCTCCAGCAGGCGCTTGTTGTAGAACAGCGCCAGCGACCGCACGGCCGTGGGCAGCGCCCAGTAGGCCCCGTCCTGCTTCATCGCGCTGACCATGGGGAAGAACTCGGCCTCGATCCGCTCGGGCGCGAAGACGTCGGTCGGCAAGGGCTGGATCAGGTTCGCGCTCACGTAGTCGTTCAGCCAGCCGTAGAACAGTTGCACGACGTCCGGCCCTTCGCCCGCCGGAATTGCGGCGGCAACCTTGGTGCGGTAGTCGGCATACGGGAAATGGGTGTGGCGGACCGTGACGCCGGGGTTCGCTGCCTCGAAGTTCTCGATCAGCGTGTCCATCGCAGTGATGCGCGCCTCAAAGAAGTATTGCCAGTATTCCAGTTGCACCTGCGCGCTTGCCCCGCCAGTGCCGACCAGCAGTGCCGCCGTGGCGCCCATCAGCGCCGTCCGCATTCCCTTCG
>CAYYOE010000563.1:0-253 GCA_964473055.1 uncultured Rhodobacterales bacterium
CCTTGGCCCATTTGATGAAGTCGGCCACGATCAGGAAGTAGCCCGGAAAGCCCATGCCCTCGATGATGCCCAGCTCGAAATCGAGGCGCGCCTCGTATTCCGCCACCGGCGCGGCATTGGGAATGACCGCGAGCCGCGCGGCCAGCCCGTCGCGCGCCTGACGGTGCAATTCCTGCACCTCGTCCTCGGCGAAACGGGGCAGGATCGGGTCGAGGGTGCGCGCGCGATAGGCGCAGCGCCGCGCGATCTCGAC
>CAYYOE010000563.1:263-1784 GCA_964473055.1 uncultured Rhodobacterales bacterium
GACGGTGTTCTCCAGCGCCTCGGGCAGATCGGCGAACAGCGCCGCCATCTCTTCTGGTGTCTTGAAATGATGCTGCGGGGTCAGGCGGCGGCGCGGTTCGGACTGGTCGACATAGGCGCCTTGCGCGATGCAGATCAGCGCATCATGGGCCTCGAACATGCCGGGCTTCGGGAAATACACATCGTTCGTCGCCACCAGCGGCAGGCCACGCGCATAGGCCAGCTCGATGGTGGGGCGCTCGGTCAGGCGCTCGGCCTCGGGCAGGCCCTTGTCGCCGGGGTGGCGCTGCAGTTCCAGATAGAGCCGGTCGCCGTAGACCCCTTCCAGCCGGGTCAGCAGCGCCTCGGCCTTGGCCATGTTCCCGGTCCGGATCAGCCGCCCCAGTGCGCCATCGGGCCCACCGGTCAGACAGATCAGGCCCGCGCCATGGGCGGCCAGTTCTTCCAGCGTGACATGCGGCAGCGTCCCGTCGCCGCGCAGGTAGAGGCAGGAGTTCAGCTTCATCAGGTTCTCGTAGCCCTGCCGGTCCTGCGCCAGCAGCACAAGGGCGGCCGCAGGCACCGACCGCTCTCCCGGGCGCACGGGGTCGTAATCGACGTCGATCTGGCACCCGATGATGGGCTGCACGCCTGCCTTGACGGCGGTTTCCGAAAATTCCAGCGCGCAGAACATGTTGTTGGTGTCGGTCACGGCGACGGCGGGCATCCCCGCCTCGGCCACCAGCGACGGCAATTTCTTGACGCGCATCGCGCCTTCCAGCAGCGAATACTCGGTATGAAGGCGAAGATGGATGAATCGGGGCGCGGCCATGGCATGCAAGGTTAGGCAAGGACCGCCAATATGGAAAGCCTCTCGCCACACGATCTTGTGGATCGTGCTGATCCTTGTGCCTTGTGTTGCGATGGCGGCGCCGGTCGGGCGCTGCGTGAACCTGTCGAATTTCCTCGAGGCGCCGCGCGGCGAGGTCTGGGGCCCCACGATCACCCCGGCGCATCTGGACCGCATAGCCGCCGCTGGCTTCGACACCGTACGCCTGCCGGTGCGCTTTTCGGACGGCTGGAATGGCCGGATCGACCCGGCCCGGCTCACGGCGGCGGACGCCACGGTGCAGGCGGCGCTGGCGCGGGGGCTGCGGGTGATCGTCGTCCTGCACCATTTCGAGGAGATCATGGCCGACCCCGAAGGCCAGGCCGAGACCTTCGCCTACATCTGGGCGGAACTCTCGGCCCATTGGCAGGGCGCGCCCGAGGGCCTGATGTTCGAACTGCTGAACGAACCGAACGGGGCGCTGACCACGCAAGGCGCGGCGGCACTGTTCGCCGCGGTGATCCCGATGATCCGGGCCGATCACCCCGACCGGTGGCTGGTGCTGGAAGGGGACGACTGGGCATCCTGGCCCGGGATGTCGGTCCTGCCCCGGCCCGACGGGCGCATTCTGCATTCCTTCCACTACTACGCGCCCTACGACGTGACCCACCAGTTGGCGCCCTGGGCGGCGGACGGGCCGCGCCCGGCGCTGTC
>CAYYOE010000564.1:0-1781 GCA_964473055.1 uncultured Rhodobacterales bacterium
GCGTCACGAACCGCTTGCGGATCGAGGTGATGCTTTCCACCTCCTCGATCGGCACGGGCTTGCCCAGCGGCTTGATGTCCAAGAGGTCGCGCAGGTGGATCGGCGGCATCGACCGCATCTTGGCCGAATACTGCTTCCACATCTCGTAGGACGCCCGGTCGCAGGCGGTCTGCAACAGGTGCATCCCCGTCGCTTCCCAGGCGTGCACCTCGCCCGACCGGCGGGCCTTGTAGAAGCCGCCGATTGGCAGCACGTCGGTATTGGCATGCCAGCCCTTCGCGTGGATTTCCTCGGCCTTCTTCTGAATCCCGGACACGCCGATGCCGGAAATCCGGCTGTGCATGCCGGGGAAGAATTCGGCCACCAGCGCACGGGACAGCCCGATCGCCTCGAAGTTCAGGCCGCCGCGATAGGACGAGATGACGGAAATCCCCATCTTCGACATGATCTTGAGCAGGCCCTGGTCGATGGCATTGCGATACCGGCGCATCGCGTCCACCAGCGACCCTTCGATCAGGCCGCGGTTGATCCGGTCGGCAATGGAATCCTGCGCCAGATAGGCGTTGACCGTGGTCGCGCCCGACCCGATCAGGACGGCGAAATAGTGGCTGTCGATACATTCCGCCGACCGCACGTTCAGGCTGGTGAAGGTCCGCAGACCCTTGCGCGTCAGCCAGGAATGGACCGCGCTTGTGGCCAGGATCATCGGCATCGCGGCACGCTCCGGCCCCTGCCCTTCGTCCGTCAGGACCAGGTGCAGCGCGCCCGACCGCACTGCATCCTCGGCTTCCGCCCGGATACGTTCCAGCCCCGCGCGCAGGGCATCGGCCTCGCTGGCCGGGAAGGTGCAGTCGATCACCACGGCCTGGTCGCCGAAAAGCCGCATCAACTCGTCGTATTCGGCATTGGCGATGAAAGGGCTGTCCAGCACCACGATTTCCGTCTGGGCCGAGGACTGGTCCAGCACGTTCTTCAGGTTGCCGAACCGGGTCTTGAGGCTCATCACTCGATGCTCGCGCAGGGAGTCGATGGGCGGGTTCGTGACCTGGCTGAAGTTCTGCCGGAAGAAATGCGACAGCGGGCGGTACTGGTCCGACAGCACGGCTGCCGGCGTGTCGTCGCCCATGGAGGCGAGGGCTTCCTTGCCGTCCTCGGCCATCGGGGCGAGGATCGATTCCAGTTCCTCCAGCGTATAGCCCGCCGCAACCTGGCGACGGCGCAGGTCGGCCCCCTGGAACAGGGTCTTTTCCGGCACATCCCGCAGGCGTTCGTTCAACTCGACGATGCCTTCCACCCAGTCGCCGAAGGGCTGGCTGGCCGCCAGCTTGTCCTTGATCTCGGTGTCGCGGAACAGCTTGCCCGCCACCATGTCGACCGCGATCATCTGGCCCGGTCCCAGCGCGCCCTTTTCGCGCACCGTCGATTCGTCCACCGGCACCATCCCGGCTTCCGACCCGGCGATCAGCAGGCCGCTGCCGGTGACGACATAGCGCATGGGGCGCAGGCCATTGCGATCCAGCCCTGCGCAGACCCAGCGCCCGTCGGTCATGGCCAGAGCGGCGGGCCCGTCCCAGGGTTCCATCACCGCGTTGCAATAGGCGTACATGTCCACCCAGGGCTTGGGCAGTTCCACCGCCTGCTTCGACCAGGCCTCGGGCACCAGCATCGTCTTGGCCATGGGCGCGGACCGGCCGGCGCGCACCAGCACTTCGAACACCGAATCCAGTGCGGCGGAATCCGACGACCCCTGCGGCACGATCGGCTTGATGTCCTCGGCCATG
>CAYYOE010000565.1:0-1774 GCA_964473055.1 uncultured Rhodobacterales bacterium
GCGGGCAACTGGCAGGGCCGGTTCTCCATGTCGATGGTCAGGGTCGTCCCGCTCGCCTCGTCCTGCAGCCGCGAGGAGGGCGGCACATGGCTGAAGTCCGGGATGCCGGAAATCACCATGGACGCGCCGACCAGCGCCGGGTCCAGCGCCCCGATCCCCATGGTGGCGGCGATCGCCGCCAGATCCTCCGCCGACAGGATCGACAGTTGCCGCGTGTTGCGGATCGGCGTGCCGCGCTTGTATTGCGCCAGAACCCGGCTGTCCGACGGCCGCGTCAGCCCCGCCCGGCTTTCCCCCGCATGCCCGGCGAAACTCAGCGCCATTTCGGTCAATCCTTGCGTTTCCAGCGCCGCGTCGCGGTCGGGGTTCACGCCCAGCCAGGTGACAGTCGCGGTAAAGTCCGTGGGGATCAGGGCGGGCATCGGGTCTCTCCGTCGTGGCTCGACCGATCAGAGGCCCGCCCGCGCAAAGACGCAACCCGAAACGGGCCGGAAACCCTCCACAACGCGTTCAACCGTGCTAGCATCCCCGCATCATCAACGCGGGAGACCCTGACAGATGGCGGAAAAGACCGATTTCATGGCCCAGGCCAAGGCCCAGATGGATGCCTGGACCGAAGAGATGAAGAAGATGCAGGCCAGGATGGCCGAGGCCGGCACCAAGGGCCAGGACCAGCTGCAAAAGCAGATGGCCTCGCTTCAGGAACAGCGCGACCATATGCAAAAGCACATGGAAGAGCTGGGCAAGGCCAACGTGGACGCCATGAAGGAGATCCAGGCCACGTTGCAGGACGCCTGGAAGGACATGGAGAAATCCATGGAGGCCGCGCGCAAGAAGATGATGGGCAGCTGACGATCCTGCCGGTCCCGCGCCCCGAGCGGCGCGGCGCCGGCACGTCCGCGACAGGAGGTTTGACGATGACGCATCGGGCCGGACCGCGTCTGCGGGACAGCGTCGGGCCGCGGATCTTCTTCGCCCTCGTCCCGATCCTGCTGATCGCCCTGCCGATGTTCTTCATAGGGCAGAACATGAACCGGCTCGGCGACGCCCTGGGCCGGGACGGGCAGCGCATCGAGGCGGCGGTGACCGCGCTCTGGACCGAGACGCGCGACGTGAGCTCGACCGCCGTCAGCCAGACCAGCACCCAATACTGGGTGGAATACACCTTCGTGCCGCCGGGCGGCGGGATGATCCGCGACCGCTCCGAGATCCCTTTGCGCGCCTGGGTACGCCTGCGGGACCCGGGGCAGAACGGCGCGGGCGATGCCGCGCTGCCGGATGCCACGTTGCCGGTCGTGTTTCTGCCCGATGATCCGGACGTGAACGCCCCCGAGGCCGCGAACTGGAGCCGCGACGGCCTCCTGCTGCAGGCTGGCGCCGGGGGCATCGCCCTGCTCGGCGCGCTTCCCCTGATCGGCGCCTACAGGATCTGGCGCCGGGAACTCGCCTGGCGCCGTCGCCGGGGCTGAGCCTCGGCCCGGACGGCCTCTGCCCTGCCCCCGGCGTGGGGGGGCAGCTTCGGCACGATCCCGACCGCGCCGCGACAGGCCTGCGCTCCGGACCGGGACGATCCGGGGAAGATCTCGGCAGGCATGACCGCAACGGCCCGGGGCCCTGAACGCGAAACCCCCGGCCGCGAGGCCGGGGGTTTTCGTTTTCGGATCCGCCGTCGGGCCCGTCCGGTCAGGCCGAGGGTTCCGGCTCCATGTCGCCCGGCGGCTTCGACTTGGGCTTGAGCTTGGGGATCGCCGTGATCGACGGCGTGTTGCCCGAG
>CAYYOE010000566.1:0-1772 GCA_964473055.1 uncultured Rhodobacterales bacterium
CTTGGCGCACAAATCGCCTGGGACGACACCATCCTGCCGTTCCAGCTGGACCGATCCGATATCCGCGGCCGTGTCGCGCGCCTTGACGGGGCGCTCGACCGGATCCTCGCGCAGCACGACTATCCGCCCGCAGTGGAAGCGCTGGTCGCGGAATGCGCGCTGCTGACCGCAATGATCGGCCAGACGGTCAAGCTGCGGTGGAAGCTGTCGCTGCAGGTGCGCGGCAACGGCGCGGTGCGGCTGATCGCGACCGACTACTTCGGCCCGTCGGCGGAAGGCGAGCCGGCGCGCATCCGCGCCTATGCCAGTTATGACAAGGACCGCATCGACGCGCGCGGACCGGCATTCGGGCAGATCGGCGAGGGCTATTTCGCCATCCTGATCGACCAGGGCCCCGGAACGGTGCCCTATCAGGGGATCACGCCCATTGCAGGCGGGTCGCTGTCGGCCTGTGCGGAAACCTATTTCGCCCAGTCCGAACAGCTGCCCACACGCTTTGCCCTGACCTTCGGGCGCGCGCAGGTGCCGGGTGGCGCCGAACACTGGCGCGCGGGCGGGGTGATGCTGCAGCACATGCCCAAGGCCTCACCATTCGCGCAGGGCGCGGCGGCCGAAGGCGGTTCGGGCGAGGGGGGACTGCTGGGCGCGGCCGACCTGGTTGACGGCGACGAGGCCGACCACTGGAACCGCGCGAACCTGCTGCTCGACACCGTCGAGGAAATGGAACTGATCGGCCCTTCGGTCCAGCCCACCGACCTGCTGGTGCGCCTGTTCCACGAGGAAGGGCCGCGCGTCTACGATGCGCAGCCGGTCGGCTTTGGCTGCACCTGTTCGGAAGACCGGGTGCGGCAGAGCCTGTCGATCTATTCGGCCAAGGACATCGCCAGCATGACGACGGACACTGGCACCGTGACCGCGGACTGCCAGTTCTGCGGCGCGCACTACGAACTCGACCCCGCGACTCTCGGGTTCGAGGCCGAGCGACGGGCGAAGGCGGCAGGGCGTGGCGCCTGAGGCCCTGCGCGACAGGTTGATGGCCGCGCTGGACCGTCCGGCGCGGCCATCGTCCGACTATGATCTGAATCCTACCGTCGATCCCGGCCCCGGCGTACTGCGGCCCGCCGGGGTGCTGGTGGCCGTGGACATGACACGCGACGGGCATCCGCGCGTGGTTCTGACGAAACGCGCCTCTGCCCTTCGGCACCACCCGGGACAGGTGGCCTTTCCCGGCGGCAAGGTGGACCCCGGCGACGACGGTCCTGTGGGGGCGGCTCTGCGCGAGACGCACGAAGAAATCGGCATGCCCCGTGACGTGGTCGAGGTGCTGGGCACGCTGCCGCCCCACCGCACCGTGACGGGGTTCGAGGTGACGCCGGTGCTGGCCCTGATCACCCAACCCTTCGCCCTCGTGCCTGAACCCGGCGAGGTGGACGAAGTCTTCTCGGTGCCCCTGACCCATCTCATCGACCCGGGCGCCTATGTGATCGAGGGGCGCATCTGGCGCGGGCAGCGGCGGCGCTACTACGCCGTGCCCTGGGGGCCCTACTATGTCTGGGGCGCGACGGCCCGTATCCTGCGGGGCCTTGCCGACCGGATGGAGGGGGCATGAGGATCTCCGCAGCCTGGCTGGACGCCACCGGACCGCGCGCCGTGCTGGCGGCGCTGGCGGATGGCGGCCATGCGGCGTTCTTCGTCGGCGGCTGCGTGCGCAACGCGGTCATCGGCCAGCCCGTCACAGACATCGACATCGCGACCGACGCCCGCCCCGACCG
>CAYYOE010000567.1:0-1770 GCA_964473055.1 uncultured Rhodobacterales bacterium
GAGGGCGCCGCCTACTGCCGCGCCTCGATCCACCGGGGGCGGCGGCAATCGACGGCCAAGGCGTTCCTGCGCCCCGCGCGCGGCCGCCCGAACCTGACCGTGATGACCGGCACCCATGTGCGGCGGCTGGTGGTGGAGGGGCGCCGTGTCACCGGGGTCGAGGTGGCGCACCAGGGCCGCGTCGCCGTGGCGCGGGCGGGGCGTGAGGTGGTGCTGGCCGCGGGCGCCTATGCCTCGCCCGCGATCCTGGAACGGTCAGGGATCGGGCAGGCCGACCGCCTGCGCACGCTCGGCATCGCGCCGGTGCATGACCTGTCCGGCGTGGGCGAGAACCTGCAGGACCACTGGCAGATCCGCGTGCAGCACCGGGTGCACGACACCGCCACGCTGAACGCACTCGGCGGCAGCATCGTCGGCCGCACCGCCATGGCGGCCGTCTGGGCCGTGGCGCGCAAGGGTCCGATGGCCGCCCAGCCCCCCCTGCTGACCGCCTTCACCCGCGTGACGGACGGCGCCCCCGCGCCCGACGTGCAGGTGCATGTCTCGGCCGCCAGCTACGACCGCGTGGGCGGCCCGCTGCACCCATGGCCCGGCATCACATCGTCCGCCTGCATCCTGCGCCCCCGTGCGCGCGGGCATGTCCACATCACGACGCCCGATGCCGACACCCAGCCCGAGATCCTGTCCAACCTGATGGGCCATCCCGACGACCAGGAAATCGCCGTGCGCGCCGTGGCGCTGGCCCGCCGGATCATGGCGCAGCCCGCCATGGCGCGGTTCCGCCCAGAGGAAACCTCGCCCGGCCCGGATACGCAGGGGCGCGACGCGATCCTCGACTATGCCCGCCGCGTGGTGTCGACCGTGTTCCATCCGGTCGGGACCTGCCGGATGGGGCAGGGGCCCGGCGCCGTGGTGGACCCCGACCTGCGGCTGGTCGGGCTGGCGGGCCTGCGCATCGCCGATGCCTCCGTCATGCCGCTGATCCCTTCAGGCAACACCGCCGCCCCCACCGTGATGATCGCCGAACGCGCCGCCGACCTGATCCGCGACGCAAGGCAGGCGGGCCTCCGCGCGGGGGCCGCCTGACCCACGCCAAGGGCTTGGACCGAAGCCCTGCGATGGTCTATCCCGGCGGGGCACCCCCCGGATCGCCCGGGTGCCCACGCCCGGAGATATCATGACCCCGCCGCCCCATCTGAACCCGGAACACCTGATCGCAGATGTCACGGCCCTGCGCGCGCTTTTCCCGCCCACCCATGCCATCGCCGTGGCCAAATGCCTCGACCGTCTCGACCGCCACGCGCGCGATTTCGTCGCCCGGTCGCCGTTCCTGTGCATCGGCACCCAGTCCGCGGACGGCACGGCGGATGTCAGCCCGCGGGGCGATCCGCGCGGGTTCGTCCGCGTGCTGGACGACCACACGCTGGTCATCCCCGACCGGCCAGGCAACAACCGGCTGGATACGCTGGCGAACATCCTCGCCAATCCCGCGGTGGGCCTTCTGTTCCTTGTCCCCGGGTTCGACGACACGCTGCGCGTGAACGGCCGCGCCGTCCTGTCGCGCGACCCCGCCCTGCTGGCGCCGCTCGCCGTGAACGGTCGCGCGCCCACGGTGGCCATCGTCGTGACCGTGCACGAGGTGTTCCTGCACTGCGCCAAGGCGTTTCGCCGGTCGGGCCTCTGGGACCCTGCCCAGTACCAGGATCGCCGCGAGATGCCGTCGCTGCCCGCGATCATCCTCGACCAGACCACCGGCGCGCCGACCGACCC
>CAYYOE010000568.1:0-1763 GCA_964473055.1 uncultured Rhodobacterales bacterium
GCCTGATGGACCGGTTCGGCAACCGGGTGAAGGGCATCGGCTTTTCCGGGCATCACCTCGGCATCGCCGCCGACGTGGCAGCCCTGGCCGTCGGACGCATGGCCGAGGCGCAGGGCAAGGGACGGTTCACCCATATCGAACGCCATTTCACCCTCGACCGCACCTGGAAAGGCACTGACCACGCCGCGAGCCTGGAACCCGACGGCCTGCGCCGCCTGTGTCGCGACCTCACCCATGTCGATCGCGCCCTCGCCCCGAAGTATTCCGAGATCCTGCCCGTCGAACGGGTCCAGCGCGACAAGCTGAAATGGGTGGCGGATCGCCACGCAGCACAGGTCGTGGACGTCCGCGCTGCCTGATCCTTCGGTTGACCGGCAGCGGGGCCGATCCGGCCAGGAACCGCCGACGCTGCCCCGATCAGGACAGCTTCGCGTCATGACATTGCCGTGCGGCTCTGCTACGCGCCCCCCGTATTCATCGTTTTGCGGGGGCGCGCGTGCAGGTAATCGAGACAGGTCTTCCCGGCGTGCTGGTGATCATCCCGGCCCGTCATGGCGACCACCGCGGATTCTTCAGCGAGACATGGAACCGTCCGCGCATGGCGACCGCCGGGATCGACCTCGACTTCGTGCAGGACAACCAGTCGCTTTCGGCGACAAAGGGCACCCTGCGCGGCCTGCACTTCCAGTCCCCGCCCCACGCCCAGGACAAGCTGGTGCGCTGCGGACGCGGCCGACTCTGGGATGTGGCCGTGGATATCCGCCACGGCTCGCCGACCTTCGGGCGCTGGCACGGCGAGGAACTCTCGGCCGGGAACGGCCGCCAGCTTCTGGTGCCCAAGGGGTTCCTGCACGGGTTCGTCACCCTCGAACCCGACACCGAGATCCTCTACAAGTGCACCGACGTCTATGCGCCCGCCTGCGATGGCGCCGTTCGCTGGGATGATCCCGACCTGGCGATCGACTGGCCGCTGCAAGGTGCGCCCGTCCTTTCGG
Source organism: uncultured Rhodobacterales bacterium (assembly GCA_964473055.1). Classification (GTDB taxonomy): domain Bacteria; phylum Pseudomonadota; class Alphaproteobacteria; order Rhodobacterales; family Rhodobacteraceae; genus UBA996. The sequence continues at coordinate 996 of CAYYOE010000568.1, forward strand.
CCAAGGACGCCGCAGCGCCCCTGTTGCGCGACTTCACCAGCCCCTTCGTCTGGGACCCCGCGGAAGCGGAGCACATGGCATGAAACTCCTCGTCACCGGCGGCGCCGGGTTCATCGGCTCGGCCGTGGTGCGCCAGGCCATCGCGCGCGGCCACCATGTGGTGAACCTCGACGCGCTGACCTATGCCGCCTGCCTCGACAACGTGGCCTCGGTCGCCGGGTCGAACGCCTATGCCTTCGTCCAGGCCGACATCCGCGACCGCGCAGCGCTCGACCGGGCGCTGGCCGACCACAATCCCGACGCAGTCATGCACCTTGCCGCCGAAAGCCACGTGGACCGGTCGATCGACGGCCCCGCCGCCTTCATCGACACCAACGTGACCGGCACCTACACGCTGCTCGAAGCCGTGCGCGCCCACTGGACCGCACGCGGACGCCCGGCCGATTTCCGCTTCCACCACATCTCGACGGACGAGGTGTTCGGGTCGCTCGGCGCCACCGGGCAGTTCACCGAAGACACCCCCTACGACCCGCGCAGCCCCTATTCCGCGTCCAAGGCGGCGTCCGACCACCTGGTGCGCGCCTGGTTTGAGACCTACGGCCTGCCGGTCCTGCTCACGAACTGCTCGAACAACTACGGTCCGTTCCACTTCCCCGAAAAGCTGATCCCGGTCGTCATCCTGAACGCCCTCGCGGGCAAACCGATCCCGGTCTATGGCCAGGGCACCAACGTGCGCGACTGGCTGTTCGTGGAAGACCACGCCGACGC
>CAYYOE010000569.1:0-1760 GCA_964473055.1 uncultured Rhodobacterales bacterium
ACCTCGGGCGTGCGCGCGACACTGGCCGCCGTGGCATTGGGGGCACGGGAAATCCTGATCGCCGGGCTGGACCTTTATGCCACGCCCGACCGCTATGTATTTGCGCCCGGCCCCAGGATGCGGGCCTTGATGCAGGATGACTATGCCTGTCCGGCCCCCGATCCCGCATTGCACCTGCCGGACCTCGACCGCCGCATCCTTGCGCGTCTGGCGGACGACCCGGCCCTGACGCTGCGCCTGGCGGCCCCAACGGCCGCGCTGTCCGGCATCCTGGACGTGGCCCCCGATCGCGGCGGCCCGGCCAGCCTGTCCGCCGGGCCCAACCCCGGCCCCCTGGACTGGCCCGCCTGGGCCGGCCCGGTGCCTCTGGCGGGGCTTGCGGCACTGCGCCGGATACGCGGCTGGCAACGCCGCATGGCAGGCTGACCTCAGGCGATCTCGCGCGCCCGCCGCCACAGATGCCGCGCCAGAAACCCGGTCGAGGCCGCGCGTCCCAGCCCTTCCTGCCCGCGATAGACCCCCCAAGTCGCCACGGCCGAGGCCAGCCGCGCTGACGACAGCGATCCGGCGCGGCGCCGGTGCACCGCAAGCACCTGGTCCAGCCCGGCGGCCACAACCCCGGACTTCAGCAATCGAAGCCAGAGCGCAAAGTCCTGACGCCGTGCAAGTGGCGGAAACCGCAAGGGGCCCGGCACGCGATCGCGGTCCAGCATCACCGTCAGACATCCGATGACATTGCCCTGCAACAGCGCCGCGTGATCCACACGCGCGGGCACATGCACACATCTGTCCCCCCGGGCATCGCGGTACAGGTAGCCCGTGAACGACATCCCCGCGCCCGTCGCCGCCATATGCGCCACCTGCGCCGACAGTTTTCCGGGCAACCACAGGTCGTCGGCATCCAGGAACGCCACTCGCCGCGCGCGGGCCATGATCAGGCCCTGGTTGCGCGCTGCCGCCGCCCCACCGCGCACGCCCAATCGCACGACCCGTATCCGCCCGTCCCGCCGCGCGGCCGTCGCCGCGATCCGTCCGGTCGCGTCGGTCGATCCATCGTCCACGACGATCAGTTCCCAGTCCGGCCCGTCCTGTGCCTGCACCGACGCGATCGCCTCGTCCAGCGTGGCCGCCGCGTTCCATGCCGGCAGCACGATGCTGACGTCCGGCGCATCGCGGTTAACGGGGTCTTCAGCGAGTCCGGTCATGGTCAGCTCCAGGGAACGCTGCGGTGGGGCGCAACCTGACCCTGAATCGGAGAGCCTAATGATCAGTGAACAGTCGCACGCCACCGCGCCCTCGCACGGTCCCGTGAAAGTGATCGCCGAGATCGGCTGCAATCACATGGGCGACATCGAGATCGCCAAGGACCTGATCCGGGTGGCCGCCCGTGTCTGTGGCGCCGATGTCGCGAAGTTCCAGAAGCGCCATGCGCGCGAATTGCTGACGCCCGAGGAATACGCCCGCCCCCACCCGGTGCCCGCCAACGCCTATGGCCCCACATACGGCGCGCACCGCGAGGCGCTGGAATTCGACGTCGACCAGCACCGCGACCTGATGGCCGAATGCGACCTGAACGGCATCGCCTACTCCACCAGCGTCTGGGACATGACCTCGGCCCGGCAGATGGCCGCGCTGAACCCGCCTTTGCTGAAGATTCCGTCCGCCACGAACCAGCACTACGCGCTGCAAGGCTGGCTCTGCGACAACTACGGGGGCGAGATCCATGTCTCCACCGGCATGTCCACCGGGGCCGAGATCGA
>CAYYOE010000570.1:0-1756 GCA_964473055.1 uncultured Rhodobacterales bacterium
GCCATGGCATCCAGGATCGCGCGGAAGGCGCGCGCGGCCTCTACCGCCGGGTCGGCGAAACCGCCGGTCAGGGTGTCTGCGGCAGTCATCCCTCGCCCCTTACCATGGTGAAGAAGTCGACCTTCGTCGTCGCGGCACGGGCCGCGCGGGCGGCGCGCCGGGTCGTTTCGGCCTGTGTCAGCGGCGCGATAAGGGCGGATTGCACCGCGGGGGCGCGATCGGTCTGCATCAGCGCGTCGGCCAGCGCGGCAAGGCGCGCGTGGCCATGGTCGCGCCCCTGCACCCAGGCGTGCCCCACCGTGCCGCAGCCCAGCCGCAGGCTGGCGCGGGTGACCGTCATCTCGCCCAGATTGAACGGCGCGCCCACGGCACCGGCCCGCCCGCGCAGCATCACGGTGCCCGTCTCGGGGCGGCGCAGCCAGTCGAACGCGGGTGCCTCGTCCAGCGCCGCCCAATGCCGGGCGACATCCTCGGGCCGCGCCCGGGCGAGCACGCCCATCCAGTTGGCGCGGTCGGTTCCTGCGGGTGGGTCGGAGGCGTGGAGGGTGTCGGGCATGGCGGCGACTCGCATCATGGACAACTAGACAAATAGCGGGTAGATGGACCCGATGACAACCGTCCCCGCATGAAGTTTTTGCGACATGGCAGCCCCCGCCCTGTGGATTGACGTGCACGAGATGCTGGCTACCGATCTGGCGGCGGGACGCTGGGGGCCGGGCGACCGGCTGCCCACCGAGGCGCAGCTGGCGCTGCGGTTCGGCGTGAACCGGCATACGGTGCGCCGGGCGCTGGCGGCGCTGGCGGAGGTGGGTCTGGTCCATGCCCGGCGCGGCGCGGGGGTTTTCGTGACCGGGGGGATGACAGAGTATCCGCTGTCGCTGCGCACCCGGTTCCGCGACAACCTTCTGTCGGCGGGCCAGACCCCGGACAAGCGGATCCTGCGGCTGGAAACCCTGCCCGCCGACCGGCGCGAGGCCGAGGCGCTGGACCTGGCGCCGGGGGATCCGGTGCATCTGTGGGAGGGGATCAGCCTTGCGGATGGCGTTCCGATCGGACTGTTCCGGTCGGCGTTCGACGCCACCCGGTTTCCCGGTCTGCCCGAGGCGCTGGGCCGTCACCAGTCGGTAACGGCGGCGCTGGCCGAGATGGGGGTGGATGACTACACGCGGCGATCCACCCGGCTGTCCGCGGAACGCGCGGACCCGGTGCAGGCGGGCCATCTGCGCCTGCCCGTGGGTGAGCCGCTGTTGCGCGCGGTGGCGGTCAACGTCGACACAGATGGCCGCGCCGTCGAATACGGCCGCACCTGGTTTGCGGGGAACCGGGTGCAGTTGGTGGTGGAAAACCCGTGAGCCGCGTCCAGTTTGTCATCGAACCGACACTGCCGGTCTGCTAGGCCGCAGGTCTGGAGCAGAGACACTTGCCATGACCCTACTTCCCGACCTCCGCCTGACTGGCGCGCTCGTCCTTCACGACGGCGACCTGCACGATGCGGCGCTGACGCTTTCGGGCGGCCAGGTCGCCCACGGCCGCGCGCCCGAGGTGGACCTGTCAGGCTTCTGGCTGCTGCCCGGGATCGTCGACCTGCATGGCGACGGGTTCGAACGCCACCTGCGCCCGCGCCCCTCGGCCCCTTTCGACACGAGGCGCGCGCTTGTCAGTGCCGATGCGGAACTGGCGGCGAACGGGGTGACGACGGCCTGGTTCGCGCAAAGCTGGTCGTGGGAGGGCGGGTCGCGCAGCGCCGAGGCGGCCG
>CAYYOE010000571.1:0-1752 GCA_964473055.1 uncultured Rhodobacterales bacterium
CCGGGTCGCCCGCGTCGCGCAGGTCGACGAAGTTCACGCCCTTGACCACGCGGCCGTCGGCCACGTCGAGGCAGGGGATGAGGCGGGTCTTGAGCATGGCCCCTCCTATCGCGTGGCGGACACGCGGGAAACCCCGTCTGCCTCACCCTTGTCGAAATACCTCGGGGGGAGGCGCGGCACGCGCCCGGGGGGCAGCGCCCCCCGCCGCCACACGTCAGGCCCGCCACACGTCAGGCCCGCTGCGCCCGGACCATGCGCGGCAACGCCCTTGCCGCAGGCTGCGGATCGGTCATGCTGGCGGTATGGCCAAGCTTGTGCTCCTCCATCGCGCGGATTCGATCTACGAGGACGAGCCCGACCGCGTCTACGATTTCCCGCGGCGCTACCTGGCCACCGCCCGCGCGGGCGAAGGCGATTGGGTCGTCTATTTCGAACCCGTCAAGGCTGGTCCGAGGGGCTATTTCGCAGCAGCACGCGTTGACCGCATAGTCCCGAAACCGGGCGTGGAGGACCGGTTTCTCGCCCTGATCGCGCCGGGCAGTTTCCTGCCCTTCGACCGCCCTGTTCCCCGCCTCGATGCCGGACGTCCGCGTGAATCCGCCCTGGCCGGGCCCGACGGCTGGCCGCAGGCGGGCGGCCTGCAACAATCCGCCGTGCGCCGCCTGCCCGAGGACGAGTTCGCGCGGATCGTCGACGCGGGCCTGCCACAGGACCTGCCCGAGATCGAGGCGGCACGCTACGAGACGACCACCCGCGATCTCCATGACCCCGTCGCCGCCTTCGCGCGTCCGGTGATCGAGCGACTGACCAGTCGTCCATACCGCGATGTGGCCTTTCGGCGGCGCGTCAGGGCGGCCTATGGCAATCGCTGCGCGCTGTCCGGCCTCGACCTGCGCAATGGCGGTGGCCGGCCCGAGGTCGCGGCGGCGCATATCCGGCCGGTGGACCGACATGGCAGCGATTCGGTGCGCAACGGCCTCGCCCTGTCCGCCACGCTGCACTGGATGTTCGACCGGGGGCTCGTCTCGGTTGCCGATGATCACTCGATCCTGATCTCGCGCAACAAGGTGCCGCGTGACGTCGTGGATCGGCTGATCCGGCCCGAGGGGCGGCTGCGGCTGCCCGATGATCCGCGTGACCATCCGCATCCGTCAAACATGCGCTGGCACCGCGAGAACGTCTTTGGCCAGGGTGACGCGGGCGCCGGGGCGCCCTGGGGCTGACCCGTCAGCCCTCCAGCGCCGCCAGCGCCTCGCCCAGGTCGATCGCCCCGTCATAGAGCGCGCGGCCGCTGATCGCCCCCGCGATCACGCCGGTGTCGCGCAGCGCCAGCAGGTCGGCCAGCGACGCGACCCCGCCCGACGCGATGACCGGAATTGCCACGGCCCGGGCCAATGCCTCGGTCGCGGGCACGTTCGGCCCGCCCATCGCACCATCGCGGTCAATGTCGGTGTAGATGATCGCGGCTACGCCCGCGTCCTCGAACCGGCGGGCCAGGTCGGTGGCCTGCACCTCGGTCACCTCGGCCCAGCCGCGGGTGGCAACCCGGCCGCCCTTCGCGTCGATTCCCACGGCAACCTGCCCCGGAAACGCCCGCGCCGCCGCGCGCACCAGGTCGGGATCCTCGACCGCGACCGTCCCCAGGATCACCCGCGCCACACCGCGCGTCAGCCAGCCCTCGATCGTGGCCATGTCGCGGATGCCGCCGCCCAGTTGCACCGGCACCTCGACCGCCGCGAGAATCCCTTCGAC
>CAYYOE010000572.1:0-1749 GCA_964473055.1 uncultured Rhodobacterales bacterium
GTGCAGGACGTCTATCGCCTGCAGGGCGTGAAGATCAACGACAAGCACATCGAGGTGATCGTGCGGCAGATGCTGCAGAAGCTCGAGGTGCTGGACAGCGGCGACACCACGCTTCTCAAGGGCGAACAGGTCGAGAAGCTGGAACTGGACGAGGAGAACGCCAAGGCCCGCGCCCGCGGCATGCGCGAGGCCAAGGCCGAGCCGGTGCTTCTGGGCATCACCAAGGCGAGCCTGCAGACCCGGTCGTTCATCTCGGCCGCGTCGTTCCAGGAGACGACCCGCGTGCTGACCGAGGCTTCGGTGCAGGGCAAGCGCGACAAGCTGGTCGGCCTGAAGGAGAACGTGATCGTGGGTCGTCTGATCCCGGCCGGGACGGGTGGCGCCACGACGCGCATCCGGTCGATCGCGGTCGATCGCGACAAGGCGCTGATCGCCAAGGCGCGCGCCGAGGCCGAGGCCGCGGCGGCGCTGATCGCGCCGGAATCGGATGGTTTCGACACGGTGGACGCGGACGATGTCTTCGGCGCGGACCTGGTGGACACGCCGGAAAGCCGCGACTGACCTGATCTGCCGCCTGTCGGCACACTGATCGGGCCCCGCCTTCGATGGAAGGCGGGGCCCTTTCCCTTGATGGTCGCGGCGTCTGGCGGTCGCCCGGCGCCGCTGCTACGCGGGTCGGGTCGGAGGGAGGATCGGGATGGCGTTGTCGGACAACATGCGGGGTGCGGTGCTGATGACGTTCTGCATGGCGGCCTTCACCGCCAACGATGCCTGCATGAAGGCGCTGTCCGAACATCTGCCTTTCTGGCAGGCGCTGTTCCTGCGGGGACTTGCCGTCTGCGCCGTCATGATCGCGGCGGCCCGGGTGATGGGGCCCGTCCGGACGGATCTGTCGGCACGCGAATGGCGCCTTGTCGCCTTGCGCGCCCTGGGCGAGGTGGCCGCGGCCTATTTCTTCATCACCGCCCTGTTCCACATGCCCCTGGCCAATGCCACGGCGATCCTGCAGGCGCTGCCGCTGGCCGTCACGCTGGCCGGTGCGCTGGTCTTCCGCGAGGCGGTGGGATGGCGGCGCTGGCTGGCGATCGCGGTCGGCTTCACCGGGGTCATGCTGATCGTGCGCCCGGGGGCCGAGGGCTTCACCATCTATTCCGTCTATGCGCTGATCTCGGTCGCGGCGGTGACGGTGCGCGACCTCGTCACGCGGCGGTTGCCCGGCCACGTTCCCACGATGCTGGTGGCGCTGTCGGGGGCGGTTGCGGTGACCATCTTCGGTGGCATCGGGGCCGCGGTAACCGATTGGGCCCCGGTCACGCTGACGGCGGGTCTGCTGCTTTGCGGGGCGGCGGCGTTCGTGATCCTGGGATATGTCCTGTCGGTGATCGTGATGCGCACGGGCGAGATCGGGTTCGTGGCGCCGTTCCGCTATACCAGTCTGGTCTGGTCGCTGATCCTGGGGTTCCTCGTCTTCGCCGAATTCCCCGACGGATTGACCCTGTTGGGCGGTGCGATCGTGGTGGCGACGGGCATCTTCACCCTCTACCGCGAACGGCTGCGCGGCCGTCGCGCAGCTGCGCAAGCCACGCCGGCCGCGTGATCCCGGCCCAGGCCGGGTGTTCCCGGGCGCCGTGTTGACACTGTTGCCGACTCCCCCTATACGGCGCGCACTCTGGTCGGGGGTTTCCCTGACCGGGGCATCAGATGACTAGTGGTCACGATCCGGGCGAAGGCCCCGATCCTCTGGAATTC
>CAYYOE010000573.1:0-1745 GCA_964473055.1 uncultured Rhodobacterales bacterium
TACTCCGGCCCCAGAAGGATGCCGCCCGTCGCCGCCAACGAACGCGGCACGCCGCAGCCGTCGGTCATGGCGCGAAAGGCTGACAACTGATCCCGGTTCATGGGGTTCTTCGGCTCGTCGGCGCATGCAAGATGGCTCATGATCAGGCTGGGCGACTGGTCCAGCACCAGCCCGCGTACTGCGTCCCACTCTGCAGGCTCCAGCCCCAGCCGGTTCATGCCGGTGTCGAGCTGGATGCCGAACGGATGGCTGGGCAGCGCCTCCAGATGCCGGGTCAGCTGGTCGATGGAATTCAGCATCGGCGTCAGGCGCAAGTCGGCGATCATGTCCGTATCGCCGCCCATGTGGCCCGAAAACACGCAGATCTCGGGGTTCGGGCCCAGCGCGTCGCGCAAGGTGGCACCTTCTTCGGCCACAGCGACGAAGAACCGCCGCGCGCCGGCCCGTGCCAGCGCCCGCGCCACGCGGGGGGCGCCCATGCCGTAGGCGTCGGCCTTGACCACGGCGCCGGTTTCGCAGCCGCCCGAAGACATGGAATCGAGCGCGCGCCAGTTCGTCACCAGCGCGTCGAGGTCGATGGTCAGGGTTCCAGTGCTCATCACCGCTTTCTGGCGGCGAGGGGCCGCAAGGGCAAGGGGTCAGCCATCGCCAGCCGTGGTCAGGCGGTAGTGCGCCAGTTCGTCGGGCGTCAGCAGGTAGATGGCGTCGGGGGGCGTGGCCAGCGCGTGGCGCATCAAGGCGGGGTCCACGTCCATGGCGATCAGGTGATCCATCACCTCGCCCTGGCCGCGCTGGATGTCCGCGACCGCCAGGAACAGGGGCAGGGCGGTGGCATGGCCGAAATAGTGCTGATGGACGCCGACGCTGGCGCCGTCAGGCACGGTCCGCACCACTCCGCCCGCCAGCATGTAGGGGCAGGCCGAAAGGCAGATCGCCCCCGGTTCCATCGCTGTCTCGGCGCCGGCATTGCGGAGCGCCGCGCCGATGGCGATGGCGTCGCGCACCGATCCGCCGGGGCTGTCGAGCAGGACGACTGCGGGTGGGTTGGCGCTGGCCGTCAGCCAGTCGGCAACGCGCATGGCGTCGTTCACCTCGATGGCGCCCGTCAGCACCAACGTGGGCCGATCGTCCACAGTCGCCGCCTCGATCCGCAGGCGGTCAGGCATGTCGCCGCCGCGGCGGGCAGGCGGGTCCATCGGGCCGACGCCCGGTGGCAGGCGGCCGGGGCGAAAGCGGCGGGTCTGGTCGCCCGGGCTGACGGGCTGTGTCAGGTCGGGGGCGTTGGTCGAAGGTCCGGGTAGGGACAGGACCCGGGCCCCGTCCAGCGCGAAGACGCCTACGCCGAGCGCCACCTGTGCCCCAAGGATCCAGCGCAGCCATCGCGCTGGGCCGGTTCGTGGCTGGGGCGTGGCAAGCGCAGTCATTCCGCCGCCGCGCGCGGCCCGGGCACGGGGTGGGGAGGCACCGTCTGAAGCGAATCGGGGTCCGCGGTCCCGTCATTGCCGGCCCCCCTCTCGATTTCATGCGCTACACGAAGTGCGGCCCGCAATTCTTTGAGAGACATCGTATCCTCGGGTGCAGAACCCTCGCGCCCTGCCCGGATTGCGGCCTGGGTTATTGCCAGGATCAGCACCAGAACAGCAGGTAGAAGGTCGATTGCGATGGCCCCGGCCCAGCTTGGCCCGAAGTTCGCGGCATAGAGGATCACCGCATCGGCGGGCGAAATCGGGGTGTAGATCGTTTCG
>CAYYOE010000574.1:0-1744 GCA_964473055.1 uncultured Rhodobacterales bacterium
TCGGTCGCGCTGCTGCCTTTCGCCGCGGGGGCGGCGTTGCGGGTCAATCTGCGGTGAGGGGCGTTGCCGGGGCCGGGCGGCGGGGATAGGTAGGCGCCATGTCGCTGTGGGAATACGCCAATCCGGTGCGCTTCATGGCCCTGTCGGGGCGGGTCCTGCCCGTGGCCGTGGGGCTGGCGGCGGGACTGATGGCGCTGGGGCTGGTCTGGGGGTTCTTCTTTACCCCCGACGATTTCCGGCAGGGATCGACGGTCAAGATCATCTACCTGCATGTGCCGTCCGCGATGATGGCGATAAACATCTGGATCATGATGCTGGTGACCAGCCTGATCTGGCTGATCCGGCGCCACCATGTCAGCGCGCTGGCGGCCAAGGCGGCCGCGCCCGTGGGCATGGTGATGACGGTGATCGCGCTTCTGACCGGCGCGATCTGGGGGCAGCCGATGTGGGGCACCTGGTGGGCCTGGGACCCGCGGCTGACGTCGTTCCTGATCCTGTTCCTGTTCTACCTGGGCTATGTCGCGCTGTGGGGCGCGGTGGACAACCCCGACACGGCCGCCGACCTGACGGCGGTGCTGTGCCTTGTCGGGTCGGTCTTTGCGGTGCTGTCGCGCTATGCGGCGCTGTTCTGGAACCAGGGGCTGCACCAGGGGGCTTCCCTGTCGATGGACCGGCAGGAGAACATTTCCAACGTGTTCTGGGTGCCGTTGGTGGTGACGATTGCCGGGTTCGTGGCGCTGTTCGTGGCGCTGGTGCTGGCGGGGACGCGGACCGAGATCCGCGCGCGCCGGTTGCGCGTGCTGGAATCGCGGGAGCGGGACGGATGATGCCCGCCCTGATACCCGACCTCGGGCGCTATGCCGTGGCCGTGCTGTCGGCCTACGGGCTGTCGCTGGCGCTGATCGGGGCGCTGGTGGCGCTGGTCGTGTGGCGCGGCGCGCGGGTGCGGCGGGCACTGGCCGAGGCCGAGGCGCGGCGGCACCATGCGGAGGAAGGCCCATGAAGCTGAACTGGCTGGTCTTCGTGCCCGTGCTGGTGATGGCGGGGCTTCTCGGCGCGCTGGCGCTGGGGCTGAACGAGCGGCGCGCGGCACGCGATGCCGGGGTCAGCCCGGATGTGCTGCCCTCGGCGCAACAGGGGGCACCCGCGCCCGCCATCGTGGAACAGGCCGTGGCGGGGTTGCCGGTGTTCACGCGCGCGGACCTGGATGCGCCGGGGCTGAAGGTGGTGAACTTCTGGGCCAGCTGGTGCGCGCCCTGCCGGGCCGAGCACCAGCACCTGGTGGCCTTTGCGCAGGACATGCCGGTCTATGGCGTGAACCGCGACGTGACGGACGCGCAGGCGGTCGCGTTCCTGGCCGAACTGGGCAACCCCTTTGCCGGCGTGGTGGCCGATCCGCGCAACCGCACCTCGGTCGAATGGGGGGTCTATGCCCTGCCCGAGACGTTCTTCATCGACGGCGAGGGGCGGGTGATCCTGCACTTCCGCGGTCCGATCACGGAACGCTCGCTCGTCAGCACGATCCGGCCGGCCCTGGAACGGGCTGGATTTGGTGCGGGCGCTGGCGGGTAGGATACGGGGTCAGGCGACGTGGCCGCGCCACGTCAGGTCAGTGTCGGCCCGAGCGCCAGAAGGGTGAACCCCAGGGCCTCGACCATGAACATCGTCGCACGGAACATTGATCACCTGCTAAGGACCGGAACATCGGTCTTGGTCCTTGGGTAACCTCCGATTGCCGACAGAG
>CAYYOE010000575.1:0-1742 GCA_964473055.1 uncultured Rhodobacterales bacterium
GACGATGACCTCCGCCCGCGCCCCGGCCGCATCCGCGACGGCGGCCCTTCCGGGCGCCGCGCCACTCGCTTCATCGGCGAGGTGCTGCGCGCAGCCCGCAAGGCGGGACATACGGGGTCCCGCTTCGGCACTGCCGGCCGCGGCACTCCCATCGGGCGCGGGCGCTTTGCCCGTATCACGGCAGGCATGAACCGCGCGTCCCGCCGCGTCGTCCTCGCTGCGCGCGTCGTACGACACAAGGGCGCGACCTACCGCTCTGCGCCGCTCGCCGGGCACATCGGCTATCTGCAGCGCGACGGCGTCGGCCATGACGGGCGGAACGCCGATCTCTTCGGCCGCGACAATGACCCCGTCGACGGCCGCGCCTTCGCCGCGGACTGTGCGGAGGACCGGCACCACTTCCGCTTCATCGTCTCGCCCGAGGATGCGCACCGGCTCGAGGACCTGCGTGCCTTCACCGCCCCCGGTGCGGACCTGCGTTACGCGCTCGAGGTGCCGTTCCTCGATGCCGCTCGCGGCGGGGAGATGCGCATCACCCTGCCGGATGGCGGCGCCATCGCCGTCAAGATCCCGCAGGGCGCTCGCGACGGGCAGACCTTGCGCCTGCGCGGCAAGGGCGGGCAGGGCCATGGTGGCGGCCCGGCGGGGGACGCGCTGATCACGCTGTCCGTCCACACGCATCCCGTGTTCCGGCGCGAGCGCGACGACATCCTGCTGACGCTGCCCATCACCATCGACGAGGCCTTGCTGGGGGCCAAGGTTCCTGTCCCGACCATAGGCGGGCCGGTGAGCCTCAGCATTCCCAAGGGCGCCAGTTCCGGTAGCGTGCTGCGCCTGCGCGGTCGCGGCGTGGCGCGGCCTGGGGGCGGAACCGCGGGCGACCAGCTCGTCGAGCTGCGGATCGTGGCGCCGCCCGTGATCGACGACGCCCTGCGCGATTTCCTCACCGAATGGCGCAGGACCCACACCCACGACCCGCGCGCGGACATGCTGAACGAGGCCCTGTCATAACCGACCATCTGACCGAAGATGACGTCATCGCCGCCATCCCGGGCCTGACCCGCACCCGTCTGGTCGCCCTCATTGAGACCGAGGTGGTTATCCCTCTGTGCCGGGAAGCGGGGGCCGGTCCGGCACTTGTCTTCCGCCGGGTCGATCTCGCGCGCCTGCAGTTGCTGTGCGATCTGGCGGACGACCTCGAACTGGATGAGGCGGCGCTCGGCGTGGTCGTCACTCTGATCGACCAGCACCACGCCGCCAGGCAGGACCTGCTGGCCATTGCGCGCGCCGTGGCAGCCGAGCCGCCGGACGTCCGCTCTCGCATCGGTTCGGCCCTTCTCGGGTCCCGGTAGGGAGCCGGGAAGGAGGACCAGGTCCTGCAGGGCCCCCCGTCCATCGTCGATGGGCATCCGCCGGGGTGGACTTCTCCCGCGTGGACTCCCCCGGTCAGAAGTGGACTCCGGCATCCGCGAAGTATCCACCCCACACGGTCAATCAGACGTTTGATTTCAAAAGGGTTCACGGCGGCGCAGGTGGCTTCTGGATTCCGGGTGGCTTCCCAAAAATCCGGCCCTGTCGCTAGCGATCTGCCGCGCTTCGCCCCCTAGCATACGAAAGTGAACGGAAAGGAAGCGTACAATCAATGGGTTAGCGGAGGGCGGAGAGAGTTTTTCCGGTCAACCGGTCACCGTTTGCCCCCAAAAAACCGTCTCTCCGGCCCGTTCGGAGAAGGTTTTCGACGG
>CAYYOE010000576.1:0-1737 GCA_964473055.1 uncultured Rhodobacterales bacterium
TACAGCGTCTGCGGCAGGTTGCGGAAGGCGGTGGTGATCTCGCCTGCCAGCAATGGCGCGAGGAACGGCACATGGCCCGAGATCGGGAACCACCGCAGATACAGCCCGAAGAAAAGGATCATCATGATCCCCAGCCAGAACGCCGGGATCGACTGGCCGAACATGGCGACGGTCATGATGCCGCCATCCACCGGCGTGCCACGGTAGAGCGCGGCGAAAACCCCCAGCGGGATGGCGAGACCGATGGCCACGATCATGGCGAACAGCGTCAGTTCGATGGTGGCGGGCAGCGCGCCCAGCACGATGTCGATGGCCGGCTGGCGATAGCTGAGCGACTGGCCGAAGTCGCCCTGAAAGACATTGCCGATGTAGGTGAGGTACTGGACGTGCAGCGGCCGGTCGAAACCCAGCGCGCGACGGACCATCTCGATCTCTTCCTCGGTGGCGCGTTCCGAGACGTAAAGATACGTCGGGTCGCCCCCGATCTGCAGCGCGACAAAGCTGATCACCGTGACGCCGAAGATCACGACGACGCTCTGCAACAGCCGCCTTGCGATGTAGGTCCACATGGTCGCTTGTCCCTGGGGAATGCGCGGGGCACGGGTCAACCCATGCCCCGCGGCCGTTCAGATCAGTTCAGGCCGGTCTCGAAGAGGTAGACCTTCTCGTCGGGGCGGGCGACGAAATCGACCCGGCTCGACACGCCGTAGAAGTCCGGCTGGAAGTACATGTGCAGCCAGGGGCCATCGTCGTAGAAGACCTGCAGCATCTCGTCGATGATGACGCGCTGTTCGGCCGCGTCGTCTGTGGCAGCGATGTCGGCCCAGCGCGAGAACCAGCGGTCATCGTCCCAGTGGGTGTAGTTCGTGCCCGAGTTCACCGTCGCAAGGTCGGTCATGTCATAGAGCGGCGACCACAGCGCGCCCCCGGTGCCCAGGAAGAACAGCGGCCCCACGGCGCGCTGACGGATCAGCGGCACATAGACCGAGGCCCATTCCATCAGCTCGACCTCGACGTCGAGACCGACGTCGGACAGGTACTGCCCGATCGCCAGCACGACGTTGCGGTCGTTCAGGTAGCGGCCCTGTCCCGCTTGCAGCTTGATCGAGAAGCGGTTGCCGTCGGCACCCCGCGGCCAGCCGGCCTCGTCCAGCAGCTTTTCGGCCATGTCCGGGTCATACGGATAGGGCGTCAGCGACTGGTTGGCGTTCGGCGGGTTCACGATGCCCGTTGCACGCTCGCACTCGAAGTTCAGGAGCTGCGTGCAGATCGACGGCACGTCCACCGCGTATTGCAGGGCGCGGCGCACGGCCGGGTCCTGGATCGCATCGCCGCCCGGCTGGGCCGCGAATTCGTCGGACAGGTTGAAGCCGACATACATCCGCCGGGTGCCCTGGACCGCCTGCACTTCGGCATTACCCGACGCGTTCACGGCGTCGATCTGGTCGGGGGCCACGTTGGTAATGATGTCGACGTTGCCCGCGATCAGTTCCGCGGTGCGGGTGGACGCCTCGGGGATGATCCGCCAGACGATCTTGTCCATCCGGGCGGGCTCGCCGACCTTCTCCAGCACCACCTCGGAACCACGGGTCCAGCTTGCCAGCTTGTAGGGGCCCGACCCGATGGGGTTGGCCGCCGCCTCGTCGAGGCTCATCGCCTCGTAGCTGTCCTTGCAGTGGATATAGACCTCGGCGATCAGGCCGAAGGCGATGGGGTTCTTGCGCGCGATGTTGATCT
>CAYYOE010000577.1:0-1736 GCA_964473055.1 uncultured Rhodobacterales bacterium
GAACGGCGCGGACGGCTGCGCGAGCTTCAGGACGCGAGCGACGAGGTCACGCTGGTGCCCCTTTCAGGCATCCAGATGCTCGACTTCGGCTTCGCCATCGATGCGGTCGAGATGCGGCCCCACCGGTTTGTCGAGCGGGTGGTTTCAGCACCCGGCGAACCTTTGGAACGCGCCCTGATCCCGCTGACGGGCGACCCTGACCGGGATGCGCCCGTCGAGGCCGCGCATCGCGACGACGACGACGAATACTCCATCCGGCCCGCCGCGGCGCTGGACCCGTTTCTGGGGCACTGGGTGCCGGTGCCGGTCCTGCGCCTGCGCGGCGAACGCGGCCCGGGCGGGCAGGAAATGTTCGACCCCGGGCCGTCCACATGGGCGCGGATGCGGATCGTGGCGCTGGACGCGCCCGATCCGGCCACGGGCCACAGCCACCGGGTGCAGATCGCGCTCGATACCGCCCTGATGGAGGCGCTGCCGGGCCGGCCTTACCTTGCGCCCGAACCCGCGGATTCGGAAAAGTCGCGCGAATTCCGGCTGGTGGCGGATGCGGCGGGCATGGACTGGTTCCTGCGCCGCCCCGAACCCGCCCCCGACGGGACGATGGTGGACCTGCAGCTGTGGGTGTCGGACTGGTTGCGCGACCTGTTCCTCGCGCACAAGCGCGCCGAACGCCCCGGCCGCCCGGTGACCGAGGACAGCCTGCCCCATCTGTTCGAACACTGGGCGCGCTACCTGACGCTTCTCGACCTGATCGACCGCGCCGTGCGTCCGCCGAAGATCCGGCTGGCCAACACCATGCCCGGGCGCGACGCGGTGGTCCCCGTCGAGGTGGATCTGGTGCTGGATGTCGGCAACAGCCGCACCTGCGGTATCCTGATCGAACGCTTTCCCGGCGCGGGCGGGGTGGACCTGACCCGGTCCTTCCCGCTGGAAATCCGCGACCTGTCGGCCCCCGAGTTCACCTGCACGGGCCTGTTCGAGAGCCGGGTGGAATTCTGCGACCTGCGTCTTGGCGATGACCGGCACGCGGGGCGGTCGGGCCGTCGCAATGCGTTCCTGTGGCCCGGCTTCGTGCGGGTCGGCCCCGAGGCGATGCGCAAGATCGCGGGCGACGAAGGGACCGAGACAACCTCGGGCCTGTCCTCGCCCAAGCGATATCTGTGGGATACCGAACCGCGCCCGCTGGACTGGCGGTTCCACGACCATGCCGACCCGGGCACCCTGCCCAAGGGCGTGCGCGCTGCCATGCGCCACCTGAACGAGGCGGGCGACGTGATCGACCAGGTCGCGCACGAGGAGGCGCGCCGCCTGCGCCCGCGCGGCCGTACCGCGACGGCGCCCGCGATCCGGCCCCGGTTCTCGCGCTCGGCGCTCTACGGCTTCCTGATCGCCGAGATCATCGCCCACGCGCTGGTGCAGGTAAACGACCCCGCCAGCCGGGCACGCCGTGCGCAGTCCGACCTGCCACGGCGGCTGACGCGGATCATCCTTACGCTGCCCACCGCCACCTCGGCGCAGGAACAGGCGATCCTGCGGTCGCGGGCCGAAGGCGCGCTGCGGCTGGTCTGGGCGATGCAGGGGATCGACGATGGCGCGTCCGTCATCTCGGCCCGGCCCGAACTGATCGTGGACTGGGACGAGGCAAGCTGCACGCAGCTGGTCTGGCTCTATTCCGAACTGACGCAGAAGTTCGACGGGCGCATCGACACCTTCCTCGATCTCAAGGGGCAGCCCCG
>CAYYOE010000578.1:0-1727 GCA_964473055.1 uncultured Rhodobacterales bacterium
CGGCATCTATGTCTCGCCGTCGGACAGCCTGGCTGTGCTGGCGGCAAATGCGCATTTGGCGCCGGGCTATGCGGGGGGGCTGAAGGGCGTGGCGCGGTCGATGCCGACCTCGACGGCCGTGGACCGCGTCGCAAAGCATCTGGGCATCGCGGCTTTCGAGACGCCGACGGGTTGGAAGTTCTTCGGCAACCTGCTGGATGCCGGCCGTGCGACACTGTGCGGCGAGGAGAGCTTTGGAACCGGGTCGGACCATGTGCGGGAAAAGGACGGGCTCTGGGCCGTGCTGATGTGGCTGAACATCCTGGCGGTGCGGAAGGACGGCGTGGCCGATATCCTGGCGGCGCATTGGCGGGACTACGGGCGCACCTACTACAGCCGCCATGATTTCGAGGCGCTGGATGCGGCAAAGGCACAGGCGATGATCAACGAGGTGAAGCTGGCGCTGCCCGACCTGCCGGGCACGGCGGCGGCGGGGCTGACGGTCGCCGCGGCAGACGACTTTGCCTATGCCGATCCGGTAGACGGGTCGGTGTCGAAGGGGCAAGGCGTGCGGATCACCTTCACCGATGGCGCGCGCGCGGTGATGCGGCTGTCGGGCACCGGGACGGAAGGTGCCACGCTGCGGCTGTATCTGGAGCGGCACGTGGACGGCCCGGACGGGCTGGATGCCGACCCGCAGGTGGCGCTGGCCCCGGTGATCGCGGCGGCCCATGCGATCGCGGGGACCCAGCGACATGTGGGGCGCGACACGCCGGACGTGATCACCTGAACGGCGCGGGAACGGGGGGGCTGCCTGCCCCCCCGCGCCCCCCCGAGGATATTTGGATCATATCGAAGCAGGGCAGGGTCATGGCGCTGACGGAGTTCGACGAGCGGTTGTTCGGGATGCGGTGCGAGCGCAGCCGGGGGGACCTGTTCGGCATGCTGGACCGGCTCTATGGCGCGCGGCCCGAATACGGGCGGTTTGTCGACCGGCTGACGGGCGTGATGCGCGCGGCCTGGGAAGCGCGGGGCGAGGATCTGAAGTGGCTCGACCTGAAGCGCGACCTGGAGCCCGACTGGTTCCAGCGCCCCAGGCAGGCCGGATATGTGTTCTACGTCGATCGCTTCGCAGGCAACCTGCGCGGGGTGCTCGACCGGCTGGACTGGCTGGAAGGCCTTGGCATCACCTATGTCCACTTCATGCCCTGCCTGAAGCCGCGTCTGGGCGACAGCGACGGCGGCTATTCGGTGATGGACTACCGCGCCATCGACCCGCGTCTCGGCACCATGCAGGATTTCGAGGAGGTGGCGGCGGCGCTGCGGGCGCGGGGCATCAGCGTCTGCCTGGACATGGTGCTGAACCACACCGCCAAGGAACATGCCTGGGCGAAGAAGGCGGCGAAAGGCGTGGCGAAGTATCGGGACTATTACCTGATGTTCGACGACGACGTGATGCCGAAGGCGTACGAGCGCACGCTGGTCGAGATCTTTCCCGACACCGCGCCCGGGTCCTTCACCCATTACCCCGACATCGGCAAATGGGTCTGGACCACCTTCAACGAACACCAGTGGGACCTGAACTGGGCCAATCCGGCGGTGTTCCTGGAGATGGCCGAGATCATGCTCTACCTCGCCAACCGGGGCGCGGACGTGCTGCGCTTCGATGCGGTCGCCTTCATGTGGAAGCGGATGGGCACGCGCTGCCAGTCCGAGCCCGAGGTGCACATGATCCTGCAGGCGCTGCG
>CAYYOE010000579.1:0-1720 GCA_964473055.1 uncultured Rhodobacterales bacterium
TCCGCCCATCCGCCCCTCATCCGTCGGGTTTTCGGGCTGATACCCGTTGCGCGGCACAACGCAAGGGGCGGTGCGGTCAGGCCAGGGGCGCCAGGGCGGCCCGTAGGGCGTCGGGCAGCGGCGTTGCCCGGAAATCCGGCAGGGCGGTGTCCAGGGGTTCCGGGTCCAGCCGGTGCGGCATATCCCAGAGGTAGCGCATTTCCAACACCCCGCGACCCGTCGGCCAGACGGGCGCGGCCAACCGAAGCGCCCACCACGGCATAGCCACCGCGCGCAGCGAGCGGTCCAGTACACACTCGACCGCGGCGTGCAGATCGTTCCCGGTCAGGGCATAGCCCGGACAGGGGATATCGGCGAACGCTGGTAGGCGGTCGCCCAAGTCGGCCAGCGCAACCGAAGCCCGCGCGGCATCGGGCAGGAAGGCCCAGGCGTGGAGCACATCTCGAGGGCCGGGATAGACGAACACCCCCTTGCGCACTCGCGCCGCCAGAACCTTGTCGAACCAATTGCCCGAGGCGACGTCGTCGATGAAATCACCGCAACGCAGGACAGTGGTTGGCACGCCCGCGGCGCGATAGGCGGCCTCCATCTCGACCCTTATGCGCCCCAGCACGTTCGTCGCGGCGTGGGGCGTGTCGGACGACAGCACCGGGGGCGCGCCGGGGCCAAAGACATAGACGTTGCCGGGCAGGATCACCCGCGCGCCTGTGGCGCGTGCCGCAGAGATCACCTGCGCGGTCAGGGCGGGCACTTGCGTGCGCCACTGCGGATAGGGCGGGTTCCAGGCGTTGACGATCACCTCTGCGCCGGTCGCGGCAGCGATCAGGTCGTCGCCGCGCCGGAAGGTGCGGACCTGCCAGCCGGCGTCGGCAAAGGCATCGGCGGCGTGGCGTCCAAAGCGCCCGCGGGCGCCAAGGATCAGGGCGGTTCGGGTCATGGGGATCTCCTGTGCTGACCCAAGCGTGAGCCATGCGCCTCCAGATGGTAATTGCTGCAAGACGTAGGTCTGCTATTCACTTGTGAATGGACAGTCCCATCCACCCCGACTGGTCGCTTCTGCGCAGCTTTCTGGCCGTGGCCGAGGCGGGATCGCTGTCGGGGGCGGCCCGGACGCTCGGCCTGTCGCAGCCGACATTGGGCCGCCAGATCGCGGACCTGGAGCGGGACCTGGGCGTCGCCCTGTTCAGCCGCCACCCCCGCGGCCTGCGCCCGACCGAGGCGGGCACGGCGCTGATCCCGCCCGCCCGTGCCATGCGCGAGGCCGCCGCAGCGGCAGCCCTGGCCGCGGCGGGACGCGTGGCCGAGGTGCGGGGCACCGTGCGGCTGACCGCCAGCGTCTTTGTGGCGCACCACCTGCTGCCGCCGATCCTGTCGCGCCTGCGCCGCGACGCGCCCGAGATCGTGCTGGAGATGGTCGCCTCGGATACTTCGGACAACCTGCTGTTCCGCGAGGCCGACATCGCCCTGCGGATGTACCGGCCCACGCAGCTGGACGTGGTGACCCGGCACCTGGGCGATATCGCGCTGGGGTTCTTCGCGGCGCAGAGCTACATCGCCCGGCGCGGGGAACCGCAGGCCCCCGAGGACCTGCCCGCGCACGATCTGGTCGGCTACGACCGGGACGAACGGCTGATCGAGGGCCTGCGCGCGGCTGGCCTGCCCGCGACGCGCGACTGGTTCACCGTGCGCTGCGACAACCAGACTGCCTATTGGGAACTGG
>CAYYOE010000580.1:0-1717 GCA_964473055.1 uncultured Rhodobacterales bacterium
ATCCTCTCGGCGATATGCTGACCCGCATCCGGAACGCGCAGATGCGCGGCCGGTCCACGGTGCGCACCCCGGCGTCCAAGTTGCGCGCGGTCGTCCTCGATGTCCTGAAGGACGAGGGCTATATCCGCGGCTACGAGCCGGTGACAGGCACCAATGGGCACCCGGAACTGGAAATCAGCCTGAAGTACTATGAAGGCACCCCGGTCATCCGCGAGATCAAGCGCGTGTCGACCCCGGGCCGTCGCGTGTACATGGGCGTTCGTGACATTCCCGCGGTCCGCCAGGGCCTGGGTGTGTCGATCGTGTCCACGCCCCGCGGCGTGATGTCGGATGCCAGCGCACGCGCAGCCCATGTGGGCGGCGAAGTGCTCTGCACCGTGTTCTGAGGAGGGGGAAATGTCTCGTATCGGCAAACTACCCGTCCCGCTGCCCAAGGGCGTGTCCGCCACGCTCGACGGCCAGACCATCACGGTGAAGGGGCCCAAGGGCACCCGCAGCTTCACCGCGACCGATCACATCTCGATCGAGATCGCGGGCGAAGAGGTCAAGGTGACGCCCCGTGGCACCGCGAAGGCGGCCCGCGAACAGTGGGGCATGTCGCGCACCATGGTGGCAAACCTGGTGACCGGCGTGACCGACGGCTTCAAGCGCGAGCTTGAGCTGACCGGGGTCGGCTACCGGGCGAATGCACAGGGCAAGACCCTGAAGCTGAACCTGGGCTACAGCCACGATGTGGATTTCGCGGTGCCGGACGGCATCACGATCACCACGCCGTCGGCCAAGAACGACCTGATCGTGATCGAGGGGATCGACCAGCAGCTGGTCGGCCAGGTCGCCGCAAACATTCGCGAATGGCGTCCGCCAGAGCCCTACAAGGGCAAGGGCATCCGTCACAAGGGCGAGTTCATCTTCCGCAAGGAAGGCAAGAAGAAGTAAGGACGCAAGCAATGGCAAACAGCAAACGGGACCTGTTCCTCAAGCGCCGCCTGCGCGTGCGCAACCGGCTTCGGAAGGTCAATTCGGGTCGGCTGCGCCTGTCGGTGCACCGGTCGAACAAGAACATCAGCGCCCAGCTGATCGACGATGTGCGCGGCGTGACCGTCGCGGCGGCGTCGAGCCTGGAAAAGGATCTGGGCGTCGTCGGCAAGAACAACGTCGAGGCCGCCGCCAAGGTGGGTGCCGCGATCGCCGAGCGCGCGAAGGCCGCGGGCGTCGAGGCGTGCTACTTCGACCGTGGCGGGTTCCTCTTTCACGGTGGTGTCAAGGCCTTGGCCGACGCCGCGCGTGAAGGCGGCCTGAAATTCTGAGGAGACGGTGATGGCAGAACGTGAACAGCGCCGGGAACGCCGCGACGACCGTCGCGAGCGGGAAGAGACCCCGGAATTCGCCGATCGTCTCGTGGCGATCAACCGGGTGTCCAAGACGGTGAAGGGCGGCAAGCGCTTCGGCTTTGCTGCGCTGGTCGTCGTGGGCGACCAGAAGGGCCGCGTGGGCTTTGGCAAGGGCAAGGCCAAGGAAGTGCCCGAGGCGATCCGCAAGGCCACCGAACAGGCGCGGCGCGGACTGGTCCGCATCGCCCTGCGCGAAGGCCGCACCCTGCACCACGACATGGAAGGGCGTCATGGCGCCGGCCGTGTGGTGATGCGCTCGGCCCCGGCCGGGACGGGGATCATCGCGGGCGGTCCGATGCGGGCCGTATTCGAGATGCTGGGCATCC
>CAYYOE010000581.1:0-1710 GCA_964473055.1 uncultured Rhodobacterales bacterium
GCCGACGATGTCGACGAAGCGCTGCAGGCGTTCGGCCACCAGGTCGGGGTGTTCGACGAAGTTGGTGGTCGTATCCACGGCACCGGGGATCAGCGTCATATGCGCCGGAATCTCGTCCGCGCGGTCGCGGAACACGCGCCATTCGTGGCCGTGGCGGGGGTTCGCCGTCTCGAACAGCACGGCCCCGGCGGGCACGCGCATCAGAAGGGCAAAGACCTTGTCCATGGCGATGTCGCAGACATGGGGGCCCTCGTAGTTGCCCCAGCAGATGTGCAGCCGGACCCGGTCGCGCGGCAGCCCGTCGAGCGCGCGTTCGAGCGCCGCCACATGGGTTTCGGCCACGCGCAGGAAATCGTCGTCCGCCAAGTCGGCGAACAGCATGTGGCGCGACAAGGCAAGGTCGGGGCAGTCGAGCTGCAGGTCGAGGCCCGCGTCCAGGATCGTGCGGTATTCGTCCCGCATCGCGTCGGCCAGCGCGGTCAGGTAGGTCTGCCGGTCGGGATAGTGCGCGTTCTGCAGGAACAGCGCGATCACGCCGGGCGAGGCTGCGTTCATGAACCCGCGTTCAACGCCATGCGCGGCCATCGCGGCCTGGAGGTTGGCAATGTCCTTCTGCAATTCGCCCTGACCCTTCGATTCCACCGGGCCGATGCACTGCGGACGGGCGTATTTCGGCGTGCCGCCCGATTTCGCCAGCCGGTCGAGGAAGCTGGGGAATAGCTTCAGGTCGGCGGGCGCGTTGCGCGGGCTGTCGCCGCCAAAGCCGGTGTAGCGGTCCTTGACGTAGGTGGCATAGCTGATCTTGGACGCCTCGCCGTCGGAGACGATGGTGATGCCCGCGTCCTTCTGGCGGCGGACGTTCTCCATCACCGCGGCCGCCATGCAGGCGTCGAAGGCGGCGGGGTCGTAGGCATCGCCGCGTTCGCGGGCGAAGAGGAAGTCGACGACGTCCTGCGGGCGCGGAAGGCTACCGACGTGGGTGGCAGGGAGGGGCATGGGTCAGGGTCCTTCTCGGGCGGTCGCTCCGCTTGGGCAGGGCAGAGCGGGGGGTTTCACACCCCCCGCACCCCCTGTGAGGTATTTGGGCAAGGATGAAAGTGGGGCATCAGAGCAGCCTTCCCGTCAGGCCCGGCGGATCGTCGGTGGCGATGACATGGTAGAGGCTTGCCTCGCCCGTCATGCTGGGAACAGCGGCGTGGGACAGCCCCGCGGGCACCAGGCAGGTGTCGCCGGGGTTCAGCACGGCCTCGCCACCCGGCCAGGTCAGCCGCCAGTGGCCGCGCATGGGCATCAGGACGGAGGCGCGGTCGTGGGTGTGCATCTCGGCGCTGGCCGAGCCACGGGTGACCAGCGACACCTCGAACCCCGGGCGGTCGCGCAGTTTTCCTTTCGCGCCGATGACGGGGGCGGGGGTGCGGTCGGCCAGCGCCACCAGGTCCCAGTAGCGGGCGACGTGGTTCGGGATCACGTCGGCGGTCGTGGGTTCAGGGAATGCGGCCAGTTCGGCCTCGGTCAGCAGCGGCATGGGCGCCACGCCATCAGGCAGGGACTGGCCCTTCTTCTTGTCGTAGAGCTTGCCGTTCGCGCCCAGCATCAGGCCATGGGCGCGCGCGTCCTCGATCACCTGGGGCGCCCAGATCACGCCGCCGCCGGCATCGTCGCCGCCGAGGATGGCCATGATCATCCCGTAGTCGGTGCCGATGTTCTCGA
>CAYYOE010000582.1:0-1704 GCA_964473055.1 uncultured Rhodobacterales bacterium
CGGCATCGACCCCTGGTGGATGAGCCACGAGCCCTGGATCGTGCCGCAGCCCTTCACGCCCGAGGCCGGGGAACTCTGGTCGAAAGAGGATATCGACCTCTGGATCGACGTGATCGCCCAGATCGCGAAGGAAGCGCGCGAGACGCCGGACCTGGTCAAGACCGCCCCACACAACCAGCCCATCGCACAGGTGAAGGGCGAGGTGTTCGACGACCCGGCGCAATGGGCGATGACCTGGCGCGCGTTCCAGCGCAAGAAGGCTGGCGCAAAGGCCGAACGCGGCGCGGCGTGATGGCGGGCTCAGTCCGCCAGCGCCGACGCCATGGTCTAGTCGGCCAAGGCCGACAGGCCCTTCAAGGGCAACGCGGGCTTGCGCCCCAGCACGAGGTCGGCGGTGATCCGCGCGGTCATCGGCCCCGCGCTGAACCCCACCCAGGGAAACAGCGCCAGGAAGAACCCGGGGCGCCCCGGCGCCTCGCCCAGGATCGGGCGCCAGTCGGGCGTGCCGTTGACCCAGGCCGTCCAGGTGCGGATCGCGCGGGCGGCGGCGGTTGCGGGCACGACGCCCGCGGCCATCGCCATGTTGCCGGTGATGTTCGCCGGAATGGGCGCAAGGTCGCCGTTCGCCCGCACGCCCGACGCCCAGCCGCCACCGATGACAAGGCCGCCGTTCGCCACCTGCTTCAGCGACAGCTTGCCGGCGGCGGAATAGACCAGATGCGGGATCAGGGGCGCGACGGGTTCGGTCACCGTCACCTGCAGGGGGAACCCGCCGATATCGAGGCTCACGCCCAGCATCGCCGCCACCCGGCCTGCCGCGGCGCCTGCCGCATTGACCACGCGCCCGGCTGTCAGCGGCCTGGCGCCTGTCTGCAGCAGGTAGCCGCCCGGCACGGCCTCGATCCCCGTCACGGGCGTGTGGCGCAGGATGCGCGCCCCCGCCCGCAACGCCGCCGCCGCGATGGCGGGCGTGGCCCGCAGGGGGTTGGCCTTGCCTTCCCGCGCGCAAAAGCCCCCGCCGATGGCGTCCGCCCCCAGATAGGGCGCAATCGCGCGCAACTCGTTCGCGCCCAGCACCTGCGTCTCGACCCCGGCCTCGGCCTCGACCCGCGCCTTCGCCTCGATCGCGCGCATCTGCGCGTCGGTGCGGGCGACGACAAGGCCACCGGCCAGCCCCACGCCCAGATCCTCGCCCACCCGGTCCGACAGCCCCTGCCACAGGGTCAGGCTTTCCGACAGCATCCGCAGGGCGGGCACATAGGCGCGCGCCCACCCCTCGCCATAGGCGACGAACTCCGGGTACTGCAGTTGCAGATGGATCGACCCGGCGTTGGCGCCCGACGCCTGCGCGCCCAACTCGCCCGCCTCCAGCAGCACCACATCCGCCCCGTCCTCGGCCAGGTTCCAGGCGCACATCAGCCCGGCAATCCCGCCGCCGATCACGGCCACATCCGCCTTCATCCCTTCACTCTCCAGACAGGACCCAGACCATGACCCCGTTCAAGGGCAGCTACACCGTCACCATCACGCCCTTCACCCCGGGCGGCACCGCCATCGACTACCCGGCGTGGAAGCGCTTCCTCGACTGGCAGCTTGCCAGCGGCGTGCCCGGCATCATCATCCTGGGCACCACCGGCGAATTCCTGACCATCACCGACGACGAGCGCGGCGAATTCGTCGAAGCCACCGTCAAGCACATC
This sequence comes from uncultured Rhodobacterales bacterium, assembly GCA_964473055.1. Taxonomy (GTDB): domain Bacteria; phylum Pseudomonadota; class Alphaproteobacteria; order Rhodobacterales; family Rhodobacteraceae; genus UBA996. Next base: position 1,701 of record CAYYOE010000582.1, read on the forward strand.
GCGG
>CAYYOE010000583.1:0-1694 GCA_964473055.1 uncultured Rhodobacterales bacterium
GGGAAAAGAACGTCGCGGCCATGATCAGGACCAGCACCGACACGGTGATCTGCCCCGTTTCCGAAAGAAGCCGCCACAGCACACGGCCCGTCAGCGTCCGGCGCAGGGCCGCGATCACGAAGGCCCCTGCGGCGCCGACGGCCCCCGCCTCGGTCGGGCTGAGGAACCCGCCATAGATGCCGCCCAGCACCAGGGTGATCAGCACCACGATGGGCACGGCCTTGGCCACGACCCCCAGGAACCCGATGGGTTCGGGATCCTCGGCCGCGTCGCGGGTAGCGAACACGGCCTGAGGCCGGAACGTCGCCATCAGGAAGATCGCGACCGAGAACAGCCCGGCCAGCACCACGCCGGGGATCAGCCCCGCCAGGAACATCCGGCCGACGGATTCCTCGGCGACGACCGCATAGACGATCATGAGCAGTGACGGCGGGATCAGCATGCCCAGCACCGAACTGCCAGCCACCACGCCGGTGGCGAACCCGCGGTGGTAGCCGTGGCGGACCATTTCTGGCACGGCCACGCGACTGAACACGGACGCGGACGCGATGGAGATTCCGGTGATCGCGGCAAAGACCGCGTTGGCCGCGACCGTCGCGATGCCCAGCCCCGCCCGGATGCGGCCGAGCGCGCGCTGGAACACGTCGAATGTGTCGCGGCCCACCCCCGACACCGTCACCAACAGCCCCATCAGCACGAACAGCGGCACCACGGCATAGAGGTATTCGCGAAGGGAATCGTTGGCGACCGATCCCGCCATGCGGAACGCGACCGCCTCGTTCCGGATCAGGCTGACGCCGCCCCAGGACACCAGCAGCATGGCGACCGAGATCGGCATGCCGATCCAGATCAGGACCAGCAGCACGATGATGGCGCCAATACCGATCTCGAGCGGGGTCATGCGCGGCCCGTCCGGGGCAGGCGTGCGAGGCCCGTGATCACCTGCAGGGCAGCCTGCGCCGCGGCCACGGCCAGCCCCAGCACGATCAGCGCCCGGAACGGCCAGGTGGGCACGGTCAGCACCCCGGTGACACCGAAGAAGTTTGCGCTGGACAGGTCGCGCTGGAAGATCCCGACGGTGGACCAGGCGATCAGCGCAAACATCGCCGCCGCGGCAAGGTCGAACGCGGCGCCCAGCAACAGGCCGAGGCGGGGATAACGCGCCTTGATCGCCTCGAAGAACACCTCGGTGCGGGCCAGCCGGTCGTGACGGACGGCCGAGGCGAGTTGCAGGTACACGATCATCACCACGGTGATCGCGCCGAGTTCTGTGACCAGAGGCAACGACCCGCCAAGGATGTTGCGTGCGGCGACGTCGGCGCAGATCAGGACCATCAGCACAACGATCAGCACCGTCCCCAGCACCGCCAGACCGTCGGTCAGCAGGTGCCAGTAGCGGAGGGGCAGGGGCGCGCCGCCCCCCGGATCGGGGGCGGCAGCCGTGGCGGGATCACGCTCCATCGCGCGGGATCAGTCGAGCGTGTCCCAGTCGCGCGACGGCGTCTCGCCCTTGGCGCGCAGACCGTCCATGTAGGCAGCCAGGAATGCGGCACCAGGCCGACCCGCAGCGTCCTGGGCCTGCACCCACTCGGCGGCGATGTTGGGCAGGCCGTCCACCCACTTGGCGCGCTCGTCCGCAGGCAGTTCGAAGATCGTCCCGCCAGCTTCGTCGATGGCGGCCAGCGCAGCCTCTT
>CAYYOE010000584.1:0-1687 GCA_964473055.1 uncultured Rhodobacterales bacterium
GGCTTTGCCCTGATGCTTCCGCGTTGCCCCTGATCCGGGCCTAGCCCAGGTCCTTTGGCTGCCCGCCTGGCGTTTGTGGCGGCGCCTTTCGGCCTGCGTGCATGGCATCGGCGCCCTGAACTCTGCGCCTGCGCCCGTTCCGGTCGACACAATTCCGATCCCGCGGGCAGACCGCCCAGGCAGTGGCCGTGGAAAACCTGCCTCCAAGCCCCGGTCGCGCCAAGCCGACCTGCGGACCGTGCACGCCTCTGCATCCTGACCGCGCCCGTCGACACAGCGAAGCGGTGCGACGCGCCAGTCCGGACGCTGACAGTCTTGCAACGCCCGCTTCCTCGCCGCCGTGCCGGAAAACTGCCCGGATCAGAGGATCCTCGAGAAAATTTAGAATGACTAATGCAACATTAGTTGCGCTAACATACCAGTGGTTGTAATTTTAGGTGGAGGTGGGGCCTTGGGGTGAGTCGCTTCTTTCGCGGAGCTGTCCGCACGTAGCCAGTTTGACGCCAACGACCGCGAAGCACCTCCTGACGCAATCTGGCGATCCCGGAGTCCGGAAGGATCCGGGGCCGCCACCAGCCAAACCGGGACGACAAGAAGCAACAAGGTGATTACGCGCGACGTTCCCCAGTTCATCAGTTCGGATCGTTCCTCGCGTCAGCGTTGAACGACACCGACGGTTCATTCCGTGATCCGGGTCCTGAACGATCCTTCGACCCGGCCCGGCGCCGCTGAGATGGCCCGTTCATGATCCCGCGACGTCGGCGTGGGCTTTGGGGAGGTCCGTGCACGAAGGAATTTCGTCCGCGACGATGGAGGTGAGGGATAATGAGGAACAAGCCCCGGCAAAGGGAGCCATTGCACGGTCCTGGCCGCATCTGCCTGATGAGACGGGTCGGCACGCCGTCCCGGGCGCCCGAGTGCCGGCGGGCAGCGCCGTGAGCGTCTCGGCAGTTGCCGCCGAAATCCTGCTGGAGCGGGCAGACTGGATGGAGAACGCCCTGTCCGAGCTTCCGACACAACCCCATCAGGGAGACTGGAAGAAGAACGTGCTGATCAGCCAGGCGCGCCGCGATGCGGAATTCGCCATGGCGACCAGGCTGCAGGGCCTTCAACCCGGTCGCGCGACGATCACGGTGTCGGAACGCACGGGCACGTCGATCCGGATGTTCGGTCTGCGCGCCGCGAGCCATGACGGCTTTGAAGCGGCATGTCGGCACTGGATCGAGATGGCCCGAGAGAAGGTGGCGCGGGACGCAACGCAGGACCCAAGACCGGCAAGCCCCCGAGGGTCGTTGCCGGGCCGCTAGCAGCGATCTCCGCCTGACAGAACCCGCCCCGCGGACCTGTTCCGCATCCGAAACGGATTGCGTGGGCGCAACACATGGGGCGCGGATGGCAGCGGACTGCCACGCATCCCGGCGGATGGTCGGCGGCCCGTGGCGTCAGGCCTGCAACGGCCGGACGCCCAGTTCGCCCTCGCTGCGGGCCTTCATCGCCAGTGCGGCGGCGTGGCTGGCGGCCAGCGTGGTGAAATAGGGGATCTTGTCCATCAGCGCGACGTTGCGCATGGACCGGCTGTCCTCGACCGCCTGCGCGCCCTCGGTCGAGTTCATCACCAGCGCGATCTCGCCGTCCTTCATGGCATCGACAATGGTGCGCCCGCCCTCGTAGGCCTTGTTCGTCAGGG
>CAYYOE010000585.1:0-1685 GCA_964473055.1 uncultured Rhodobacterales bacterium
GGCCACGCCGGACTACAAGGTCGAGATCATCGTGGTGGCCGCCCTGCCGTGATTTCGGCGGGAGGGGGCGGTTTGTGCACATGTGCACAAACGGGCAAACCACTGATATTGTGCGACAATGGGTGTGCACGGCAAGGTTTTGTCAGGGTGTCCTGACGGAATCTTGGTCCTGCGCGCGCCGGTGTTGCGCAGGCATAGGAACCAAGGAGACCCCCGCTTTCGCGGGGGTGACAGGATGCGCGGGAGAAGGGGTGGCGCGGCCTAGCCCCGCAGCGCCGCGACGAGCATCCGCGTCGATCCATCCTTGCCATCCGCGCTGGCCGTCCCCTCCAGCACCGGGCCGAGTGCTGTGGCCAGTTCCTTGCCAAGCTCCACGCCCCACTGGTCGTAGCTGTTGATCCCCAGCACCACGCCTTCCACGAACACCCGGTGTTCGTACATCGCCACGATCTGGCCGAGGACAAAAGGCGTCAGCCGGTCGTAGACCAGCGTGGTGGACGGGCGGTTGCCCGGGAACACGCGGTGGCGGGCCTGGCGGTCGAGTTCCGCGCCGGTGAGGCCGCGTTTGGCCATGATGGCGCGCGCCTCCTCCAGCGACCGGCCGCGCAGGAGTGCCTCGGACTGGGCCAGGCAGTTGGCGACCAGCAGGCGGTGCTGGTGGGTGAGCTCGGGCTCGAACCCCTCGCGGGCCACCATGAATTCGCAGGGGATCACACGGGTGCCCTGGTGGATCAGCTGGTAGAAGGCGTGCTGACCGTTGGTGCCGGGTTCGCCCCAGACCACGGGGCCGGAGTGCACGGTCAGGTCAGACCCGTCCATGGCCACGCGCTTGCCGTTACTCTCCATCTCCAGTTGCTGGAGATAGGCGGGCAGGCGCGCGAGGCGCTGTTCGTATGGCAGCACGGCGCGGGTGGCGTGGCCGCAGACCTGGGCGTGCCAGATACCGACGAGCGCCAGCATGGCGGGCAGGTTCCGGTCCCAGGGGGCGGTGCGGAAATGGGTGTCCATCGCCTGCGCGCCCGCGAGGAACTGCCGGAAATGGTTGGGCCCGATGGCCAGCATCAGGGACAGGCCGATCGGGCCCCACATCGAATAGCGCCCGCCCACCCAATCCTCGAACCCGAAGACACGGGTCGCGTCGATGCCGAAGGCCGCCGTGCGGGCGAGGTCGGTGGAGAGTGCGGCGAAGTGGCCGCCCGCGGCGTCGCCCACCGCCGCCTGAAGCCAGGCCCTGGCGGTGGCGGCGTTCGTCATCGTCTCGATCGTCGTGAAGGTCTTGGACGCGACGATGACCAGCGTGGTGCGGGGGTCGAGGCCCTTCAGCGTGTCGGCGATGTGGGCGCCATCCACGTTCGACACGAAATGCGTGCGCGGCCCGTCCGCGTAGGGGGCGAGCGCGATGGACGCCATGGCGGGGCCGAGGTCCGACCCGCCGATGCCGATGTTGACCACATCGGTGACGCGGGCGCCGCCGGGGGTGGTGATCTGCCCTGTGCGAATGGCGGTGGCAAACGCCTCCATCCGGGCAAGCGTCGCCAGCACGCCGGGCATGATGTCCTGCCCGTCCACCAGCACGGGCGAGCCCGCGAGGTTGCGCAGGGCCGTATGCAGGACGGCGCGGCCTTCGGTATCGTTGATCTTGTCGCCCTGGAACATCGCGTCGCGTTTCGCGGCCACGCCCGTGG
>CAYYOE010000586.1:0-1678 GCA_964473055.1 uncultured Rhodobacterales bacterium
GCGGCGACCTGATCGAGGCGGTGTTCCTGATCCGCGCCTTCCGCACGACGCTGCCGCGCCTGAGTGTGTCGGACCCGCTGGACACGACCGCCATGGCCTGCGACCGCCGCATCAGTGCTACCTTCAAGGACGCGCCCGGCGGGCAGGTGCTGGGCCCGACCTTCGACTATACCCACCGCCTGATCGACTTTGCCCTGGCTGCCGGAATGCCCGTGCCTGCCGCGCCGGAAGCGCCCCCCGAAGTGCCGCCACCCGGCCCCGTGCCCCATATCGCCAGTTTCCTGGACGCCGAGGGCCTGTTGCAACAGGAACCCGCCGCCGACGACGAACCCCGCGACCTGACGCGCGAACCGCTGGCCTTCCCGGCCGACCGTGCCCTGCGCCTGCAGGCGCTGGCGCGCGGGGACGAAGGGTTCCTGTTGTCGCTCGCCTATTCCACCCAGCGCGGGTTCGGGCCCACGCACGCCTTTGTGGGCGAGCTGCGCATCGGACGGGTGCCGGTGTCGGTGGAGATCCCCGAACTGGGCTTCGCGGTCGAGATCGGCGAGGTGGAATTGACCGAGTGCGAGACGGTGAACCAGTTCGCCGGGTCGAAATCCGAACCGCCGCAGTTCACCCGCGGCTATGGCCTGTCGCTCGGCATGAACGAACGCCGCACGATTTCCATGGCGCTGGTCGACCGCGCACTGCGCTGGCAGGAACTGGGCGAGGACAGCCGCGGCGCGCCCGCCCAGGACGAGGAATTCGTCCTCAGCCATTGCGACAACATCCAGGCGTCGGGGTTCCTCGAACACATCAAGCTGCCCCACTACGTCGATTTCCAGTCCGAGACCGAAGGCATCCGCAAGCGCCGGGCCGAGGCACTGTCCCTGCGGGAGGCGGCGGAATGACTGCGGTCGTGTTCGATATCGGCAACGTGCTGGTGCGTTGGGACGTTCACCTCGCCTGGCTTGACGACCTGGGATCGCGGGAAGCGGTCGACGCCTTCCTGGCGCGGGTGGACTTTGCCGCGCGCAACCTGCGGGCCGATGCGGGCGAGGCCTTCGCGGACCTTGCCGCCGAAATCGCGGACCCGGACGACCGGGCCCGGTTCGCCGCCTACCCGGCGCGGCACCACCGCACCATCGCCGCGCGGATCGACGGCACCTGGGACATCCTGCGCGGGCTGCGGGGCCGGGGCATTGCCACCCACGCGATCACCAACTGGTCGGCCGAGACCTGGCCCGAAGGGCTGCGGATGCATCCCGAACTGGACGACCTTCTGGGCGTGATCGTGGTGTCGGGGCAGGAACGGGTGCTGAAGCCCGCACCTGCGATCTTCGCGACGCTCTGTGACCGGGCGGGCGTTGCGCCGGGTGACTGCGTCTTTGTCGACGACAGCCCGAAGAATGTCGCCGGCGCGCAGGCTGCCGGCATGGACGCGATCCACTTCACCACGCCCGACGCGCTGCAAATCGCGCTGGCGGAACGGGGGCTGGCATGACCGACTACACCTTCGCCTATCTCGACGACCAGACCAAGCGCGCGATCCGCCGCGCGCTACTCAAGGCGGTCGCGATCCCCGGCTACCAGGTCCCGTTCTCCAGCCGCGAGATGCCGATGCCCTATGGCTGGGGCACGGGCGGCGTGCAGGTGACGGCGGCCTGCCTGACGCCCGAGGACGTGCTGAAGGTCATCG
>CAYYOE010000587.1:0-1677 GCA_964473055.1 uncultured Rhodobacterales bacterium
CTGAAGGGTGTCAGGTGCCTGATGGATGTGGGGGGTGGCACGGGGGCGTTCCTTGCCGCTGCCGGTCGTCGCTGGCCTGACCTGCGCCTGCGGCTGGTGGACCTGCCGGCCGTCGTTCCCGGTGCCACCGCCCGGTTCGCTGCCGAAGGGTTGGCCGACCGGGCCGAGATCGTGCCGCTGAGCTTTCGCGACGCGCCCCTGCCGGACAGTGCCGACGCGATCAGCCTGGTCCGGGTGCTCTATGACCACACCGACGACACGGTGCGCGATCTCCTGTCCAAGGCGCATGCCGCGCTGCCCCAGGGCGGGCGTCTGATCGTGTCCGAGCCAATGGCGGGCGGAGACAGGCCCGATCGCGCAGGGGATGCGTACTTCGCGCCCTATTGCCTGGCGATGGGCACGGGCAAGGCCCGCGCGGCAGCCGAAATCGCTGCCCTGTTGGCCGAAGCGGGGTTTTCCGACGTGCGTGCCCCGCGCCCTGCGCGTCCCTACGTCACGTCGGTCGTGACTGCCCGTCGCGCGTGACGCGTCTGTCCGCCGGAAATTACAACCCTCTTGTCCATTTTGATTGACAATGCCGGGTGTAAAGCTAGGCTTACACTTGCGGACGAGCCACCGCGACTCCCCGTCATGGGGGCAGGAGGACGACAGTGCAGGCGACGGCAGTGATCATGCAGGGACCGGGGGCCATATCGGTCGACCGGTTGGGCCTGACCGATCCCGGCCCGAACGATCTGGTCGTCCGCGTCACGCATTCGGGCATTTCAACCGGCACGGAAAAGCTGTTCTGGCTGGGCACGATGCCGCCCTTCCCGGGCATGGGGTACCCGCTGGTCCCCGGCTACGAATCGGCGGGCGAAGTTGTCGAGGCAGGCACCGACACCGGATTTCGCGTGGGCGAACGGGTGTTTGTTCCGGGCGCCAACTGCTTCGACGGTGCGCGCGGCCTGTTCGGCGGGGCGGCCAGCCTGCTGGTCACGGCCGCCGACCGCGTGACGCGGATCGACCCTGCGCTTGGCGCCGAAGGCGCGCTCCTGGCGCTGGCCGCAACCGCGCGCCATGCGATCGCGGGCCTGAACGTCACCATGCCGGACCTGATCGTGGGCCATGGCGTGCTGGGCCGCCTGCTTGCCCGCCTGACCATCGCCGCGGGCGCGCCCGCGCCGACCGTCTGGGAAATCGACCCTGTTCGGGCCGAAGGGGCCGCCGGATACCCGGTGATCCACCCCGATGCCGACCCGCGCCGCGATTACCGCGCGATCTATGACGCCAGCGGCAACGGCGCGCTGCTCGACACGCTCATCACCCGCATCGCCAAGGGCGGCGAAGTGGTGCTGGCGGGTTTCTACACCGCGCCGATCCAGTTCGCTTTCCCGCCCGCCTTCATGAAGGAGGCGCGGCTGCGAATCGCCGCGGAATGGACTCACGACGACCTTGCCGCCACGCGCCAGCTGATCGAAGCGGGCGCGCTCTCGCTGTCCGGGCTGATCACGCACCATCGGCCCGCAGGGCAGGCTGCGGACGCCTACGCCACTGCTTTCGGTGATCCGGCCTGCCTGAAGATGATCCTCGACTGGTCCACCGACATGAAGGACGCCGCATGACCCTGGATGTGCCGAACCTGACGGATTTCGACGCCCGCCTGCGGGCCGAGGCCGCCGAGGAGCCGACGCTGGA
>CAYYOE010000588.1:0-1673 GCA_964473055.1 uncultured Rhodobacterales bacterium
GTCTGCCCGTCGAACCCGCTGGGGATCAAGGGCTGCGGCGAGGCGGGTGCGATCGGGGCACCGCCCGCGGTGATCAACGCGATCACCGATGCGATCGGCACGAATGATCTGCACATGCCCGCAACACCGCAGGCGGTCTGGTCGGCACTGCGGGCCGCCCGTGCACCGATGGCGGCCGAGTAAGGAAGGGGAACAGCCATGTACGCAGCCACCTATCACCGGCCCAAGACCCTGGCCGACGCCGTGTCCGCCCTGTCCGGGGCGGACGAGGCCAAGGTCCTCGCCGGGGGCCAGACCCTGCTGCCCACCATGAAGCAGCACCTCGCCGCCCCGTCCGACCTGGTGGACATCCGCCATGTCGCGGGGATGCGCGGGGTCACGGTGGGCAACGGCACGCTGACCATCGCGGCCGCCACCACCCATGCCGAGGTCGCGGGCAATGCCGACGTGCAGCGCCACATCCCGGCGCTGGCACGTCTGGCCAGCGGCATCGGCGACCCGGCGGTGCGCCACATGGGAACCATCGGCGGATCGGTCGCCAACAACGACCCGGCGGCGGACTATCCCGCCGCCGTGCTGGGCCTTGGCGCCACCATCGTCACCGACCGGCGCGAGATCGCGGCGGACGACTGGTTCCAGGGGATGTTCGCCACGGCACTGGACGCGGGCGAGATCATCACCGCCGTTCGCTTCCCGGTTCCGAAACGCGCGGCCTACGCCAAGTTCCCCAACCCCGCGTCCCGCTATGCCATGGTGGGCGTGATGGTGGCCGACACCGGCAGCGGCGTGCGGGTGGCCGTCACCGGCGCGGGATCGGACGGGGCGTTCCGCCATGCGGGCATGGAATCCGCGCTGTCGGGCAGTTTCTCGGCCAGCGCGCTGGACGGGGTGACGACCGACCCCGCGGCCCTGCTGTCCGACCTTCACGGGTCGGCCGACTACCGCGCGCATCTGGTGGGCGTCATGGCCCGCCGCGCCGTCGAGGCCGCGGGCTGAGATTGCGCGCCCCCCGCCCCGGTGCTGCCGGGGCGGGGTTTGTGCACATGTGCACAAAACGTCAAGTGCTTGATATTCCTTGGAAACCGATGTGCACGTTCAGGTTTGGTAAACCTGTGTGAACGAGGTGCGCCCGCGGCGTGCGGGGGTGTTGCGGGGTGTGCGTGGGGATCGGGGGGATCCCCGCTTTCGCGGGGATGACAGGGTATGAGTAGCGTGCGCCGGGCGCGGGTGTGGTGGGCAGATTGCCCACCCTACATGGATCGTTAACCATGATGGGGGCACGCTGCCCCGATGCCCAGCTACCGTCGTGTTGCCCTGCCCGGGGCCTGCTACTTCTTCACCGTCGCGCTGGCCCGACGCGGCGACAGCACGTTGACCGACAACATCACGCTGCTGCGCCATGCCTGGCGCATGACGGCGGCGGAACATCCCATCCGGTGCGACGCCATGGTCGTCCTGCCCGACCACCTGCATGCCGTCTGGACCCTGCCGCCGGGCGACGCGGACTATTCCCTGCGCTGGCGCAAGATCAAGGCGCGGTTCTCGCATGCCCTGGGTCGCCACGGGGTGCGGTCGGAGAGCAAGATCGCCAAGCGCGAACGCGGGATCTGGCAGCGCCGGTTCTGGGAACACACGATCCGCGACGAGGCGGATTTCCGGGCGCATGTGACCTA
>CAYYOE010000589.1:0-1671 GCA_964473055.1 uncultured Rhodobacterales bacterium
CTCGCTGGTCGCGATTGCGCAGACCGACATGAAGAAGCTGATCGCCTATTCGTCGGTCGCGCACATGGGCTATGTAACGGCAGGGATTTTCGCCGCGAACCAGCAGGGGATCGACGGTGCAATCTTCCAGATGATCAGCCACGGCTTCATCTCGGGCGCGCTGTTCCTTTGTGTCGGCGTCATCTACGACCGGATGCACACCCGCGACATCGACGCCTACGGCGGGCTTGTCGTGCGGATGCCGGCCTATGCGCTGATCTTCATGCTGTTCACCATGGCGAACGTGGGCCTGCCCGGCACGTCGGGCTTCGTGGGCGAGTTCCTGACGCTGATGGGCATCTTCCAGGCCAATACCTGGGTTGCGGCGGTGGCGACATCGGGCGTGATCCTGTCGGCGGCCTATGCGTTGTATCTGTATCGCCGGGTCGTCCTGGGCGATCTGATCAAGGAAAGCCTTCGGACCATCACCGACATGACCCGGCGCGAGCGGACGATCTTTGCGCCCTTGGTCGTCATGACGATACTCTTGGGCGTGTATCCCAGCCTTGTGACCGACATCATCGGACCCAGCGTTTCGGCGCTGGTGACGGATTACCAGGCGTCGCTGCCGGTCGTGACCGGCACGCAGCTGGCGCAGAACTGAGGAGGCGGGCATGACCGCGGCCGATCTGAATGTGATCCTGCCGGAACTGGTGCTGGCCGTCTTCGCGATGGCCGCACTTCTGGGCGGGGTCTACACCGGCAAGGACCGGATGGCGCCGCTGATCCTGTGGGCCACGGCGGGGGTTTTCCTGGCCTTTGCCATGTGGATCGGATTTTCCGGCTCGGGTCGGCAGACTGCCTTCAACGGCATGGTTGTGGACGACGGCTTTGCCCGCTTCGCCAAGGTCATGATCCTGCTGTCGGCGGCCGCCGTCCTGCTGATGTCGGAAGGCTACATGGCCCGGCGCGGTATCCTGCGGTTCGAGTATCCGGTATTGGTGACGCTGGCCGTGGTCGGCATGATGCTGATGGTTTCGGCAGGCGACCTGATCGCCCTTTACATGGCGCTGGAGCTGCAGTCGCTGTCGCTGTACGTCATCGCGTCCCTGCGCCGCGATAGCGCGAAATCGACCGAGGCCGGTCTGAAATACTTCATTCTGGGTGCGTTGTCGTCGGGAATGCTGCTGTATGGCGCGTCGCTGACCTACGGCTTCGCGGGCACCACCGGCTTTCCTGGCATCATCGAGGCTGTCCGCGCGACCGAGACCCTGCCGCTGGGCCTGCTGTTCGGGCTGGTGTTCCTGATCACCGGCTTCGCCTTCAAGGTATCGGCGGTGCCGTTCCACATGTGGACGCCGGACGTCTACGAAGGCTCGCCGACGCCCGTGACCGCCTTCTTCGCCACTGCGCCGAAGGTGGCCGCGATGGGGCTGTTCGCGCGGGTGATGCACGACGCCTTCGGGGGCGCCGTGGGCGACTGGGGTCAGGTGGTGGCGCTGTTGTCGGTGCTGTCGATGTTCCTGGGCGCGATCGCCGCCATCGGGCAGCGCAACATCAAGCGGCTGATGGCCTATTCGTCGATTGCGCACATGGGGTTCGCCCTGATGGGGCTGGCGTCGGGCACGGCCTTCGGCGTGCAGGCGATGCTGATCTACATGGCGATCTATGTCACCATGAACGTGGGCACCT
>CAYYOE010000590.1:0-1668 GCA_964473055.1 uncultured Rhodobacterales bacterium
CCCCGCCTCGAGTTCCGCGGCCAGTTTCTTGCGCCCGGTGGGATTGATCCGCTCGCCGATCACGCAGAACGGCTCGTCAAAGCCGATCACCACGGTCTTCGATTTCGACTCGATCACGGTCCGTGTGGATGGGCGGGTCATGGCGCGGCTCCTGTTCACCGGCGCAGAAGTGCGTCCAGTCGCTCGTCGGTATAATCCGCCACTGCCAGCCACGCGCCAAGGTCCGACAATTCGGAAGCCATGAGCGACGTTGTCAGTCCGACGACCCGTGCCCCGGCCGAAATGCCGGCGCGCAGGCCCGCCGGGCTGTCTTCGAAGACGATGCAGTCGCCCGGGTCAACGCCCAGACGTTCGGCAGCCAGCAGGTAGGGGGCAGGATCGGGTTTGCCTGCGGACGCCTCGCCCTCGGCGATCACCACGGGAAAGCGGTGCCTCTGGCCGATGGCCGACAACATTGCCTCGGCGTTTGCGCGGGGCGCATTGGTCACCACGGCCAGCGCGATTCCGGCAGCCTCGGTCGCGTCGAGAAACGCCGGAAGCCCCGGAACCGGGGGCGCCGAGGCCCCCAGCCTGCGTCGGAACTCGGCTTCCTTCCGCTCTCCCAGCTCTACCGGATCGCCGCCGGGGGCGAGGTCGGCGAAGATGCGGACGTTCAGTCGCCCGTGGATGTGCGTTGTATACAGGGACTCGGTCATATCGACGCCCCAGGGGGCCAGCACCTCGGCAAAGACCGCCCGGTGCAGCGGATCGCTGAAGATCAGCGTGCCGTCGAGGTCGAACAGGAAGGCGCGGGGCCGGTCCGGGGCCGGTCCTTCAGCCATGCGGTGCGGTGTCGGGCTGGGCTTCCGGCCCGCCATGGGCAGCCGTCCACTCCGCCGCCGTCCTGATCCCGCCCAGCGGGAAGACGTGCACCTGTTCGATCCCGAAGTCGGGGTGCGCCGCCTTGTAAGCCGCCAGTTCGGTCAGGAATTCCGTCGGTTCATAGGGCAGCAGCAGCTTGGTCACGTCCATCGCGCGCTTTTGCAGCACGCGCAGCGACGGGCCGACGCCGCAGGCCACGGCGAACTTGATCAGCGTCTGCAGCTTGGCGGGACCCGCCACGCCGATGTGGATCGGCAGGTCGACACCCGCGGCCTTGACCCGGTTCGCCCAGTCGATCACCGGCCCGGCCTCGAAGGCGAACTGCGTGGCGATCGCCATGGTGGCGTCGGTGCGCTGCGCGAAGGCCTGTTTCCAGCCCAGCGCCGCCATCACCTGTGCGTCGCCGCCGTCGGGGTCGATGTCGCGGTTGCCCTCGGGGTGGCCCGCCACATGCAGCCGGGTAAAGCCCGCGCGGTCGAACACGCCCGATTCCAGCAGTTGCATCGACGAATGGAACGCCCCCAGTTGCCGCGCCGGATTGCCCGCCAGGATAAGGCCCTGGCGCACGCCCGCCTCGCCCGCGTAGCGCGCCACCCAGTCGGCCAGCATCGCGTCATCGGCAATGATGCGGGCCGGGAAATGCGGCATAGGCGCAAAACCTTCATCGGTCAGCCGACGGGCGGTGGCCACCATGTCCTCGATCGGCGTGCCTTCGATGTGGGCGATGTAGACGCGCGTACCGCGGGGCAGAAGCGCGCGGAAATCCTCGACCTTCTCGGCGGTGCGGGGCATCACCTCGATCGAGTA
>CAYYOE010000591.1:0-1656 GCA_964473055.1 uncultured Rhodobacterales bacterium
CGTCCAGAAGGTTGCGCACATAGCGCCGCGCCTCGTCGTCCACCTTCATCCGGGTCCGCGCGGCCAGGAACGCCACCCCTTCCAGCAGGCGTTCCACATAGGGGTCCGGGCAGGGCACCGCATCCAGCGACAGGTTGCGCGCCACCGTCGGATGCAGCGCCGCGAATTCCACCGCAAGCCCGCGGACGTGGGACAGTTCCTCTTCGTAGTAGGTCAGGAAGGCCCGATCCATTACAGCGCCTCGACGCGGGTCGCGGCGCGCCCGGAATCCAGGTCGACCGTCGTGGACAACCGCAGCCGTTCCGCCACGGGCAGCACCATCAGCGTGCCATCGACATCGATCCGCATCCCGGTCTTTGCCCCGAAACTGACGGTCACCTTGATCGTGTCGCGCTTCAGCCGCGGCTCGAACACTGCCAGCGTATCGCGGATCTCGCGCGCCAGGGCCTCGCGGTCGAAATCGGTCTCTGTCCGCCCGGCAAAAGCCGGCGCACCATAGTTCACCACGCTGCGCGCCACCTGCGGGAAATCGGTCAGCAGATCGGCGGGCGTCTCGTGCATCTCGGCCTCGCGGTCGCTCATCAGCGTCTCTGCCGCCAGGCGCTCGACATTGAACAACGCCTCGATATCGCGGCGCACGGCCTCGCGTAGAACCTCGCCCGTCACCACGACAGCGCGGCTTTCCAGAAAGGCCCGGCGCTCCATCTGCTGCATCAGTTGCGCCAGAGCGCGTCTGTCGGGCTCGTCGATCTCGTCCTCTCGGTCAAGGGCACGGCGCCCTCCCTCAAGCACCCGATCGACGATATCTGTGCCCAACCGCGTCGAAAGTTCGACGCGGCGCCGGTCCGTCTCGGTGACGATCCCGGGCAGGTCATCCACGAGGCGGTCCCACAAAGATGGCTGGACCGCCTCGCGGCGCGACTGGATGGTCTGGGTCTTGTCGGCCAATCCCCTGACTTCCCTTTCAGGCCGTCCCCGGGCGAATCATCACTTCGCGGCGAGGACGTCGTACTCGATCTCGTGCTCGCCGCCCTTGGTCAGATCATCGGCATCCTGCAGGTACTTCATCTTGATCGAGTCGAAGCTGAAGGAAAGCGAGTCGACCGGGTTCCCGCCGCCGCCGCCGCCGGTCTGGTAGGATTCCACCAGGGTATTGGTCAGCGTGATCGTCAGGTAATCGATGAAATCGTCCCCCGCATCCTTGCGCAGGGTCATCACGACCTCGCCAAGGTTCTTGCCCTTGATGCAGGCCAGGGCGAGGTAGGGCGACGAGGCATCGTAGTCCTTCGAGACGCTGATCGACTGTACTTCCGGCAGCCCGCTTTCGCGCTGACCGCCCGAGTTGCGGAAAGCGGAACGCGACACGCCCCATGAAAAGGACGAGATCACGATCTCGTTCTCGTGTTCGGACCGCTTGCTCTCACCTTCGATGTCAGGGATCTTGAGGTAGGCTGAAAACGCCATTGTCTTGTCCTTTCGGTTATGAAGTTCCGTCGGTCGCCGTCAGTCGGTTCTTGGCGACCCTCCCGTCGCCACGAACCATGTCATCCGCGGGGCACCCATAGGCGCCCGTGGTCTCAGCTGCCCTTCACCGAGGGCAATTCCGACACCAGCCGCAAGCTCGCGTTGATGCCTTCCAGCTGGTAGTGCGGCCGC
>CAYYOE010000592.1:0-1649 GCA_964473055.1 uncultured Rhodobacterales bacterium
GCATCCAGGCCATCATCATCGCCTGGATGTTCGGGTCCCTGATCGAGGGCTCGGCCGGGTTCGGTACGCCGGCTGCCGTGGCGGCTCCCTTGCTGGTGGCGATCGGCTTTCCGGCGATGGCGGCGGTGCTCGCGGCACTGATCATCCAGTCGACCCCGGTGTCGTTTGGGGCGGTCGGCACGCCGATCCTAGTGGGCGTCAACGCCGGCCTGTCCGGGCAGGAAAGCGTGCTCGGCCATATCGGCGATGTGACCTTCCAGAATTACCTGTTCCAGATCGGCGTGAACGTGGCCGTGCTGCACACTCTGGTCGGCTTTCTGATCCCGCTGATCATGGTCGGCATGCTGACGCGTTTCTTCGGAAAGTCGCGATCCTTCCGTGAGGGTCTGAAGGCCTGGAAGTTCGCGTTGTTTGCCGGTTTCGCCTTCACCATTCCCTACCTGCTCGTGGCCTGGCTGCTGGGCCCCGAATTCCCATCCATCGTCGGCGGCCTCGTCGGTCTCGCCATCACGGTCACCGCAGCCAAGCGCGGCTTCCTGGTGCCGAAGGACGTCTTCCAGTTCGAGGAGCGCAGCAAGTGGGAGCCCGAGTGGGTCAGCCGCTTCCAGGACCAGCCGGACCCGGTGCGCACCGGTGCCGCGATCACGATGTTCCAGGCGCTGGTGCCCTACATCGTCGTGGTCGCCCTGCTGGTGATCACCCGTACCGTCGAGCCGGTGACCGCCTTCCTGCGTTCCCCCGAGATGACCCTGTCCTGGGCCGGCATCTTCGGGACCAACATCAACACCTCGTCGCAGCCACTGTACCTGCCGGGCGCGGTGCTGCTGGTGGCCTCGATCGTGACCTACTTCCTGCACAAGATGTACCGGGAGAAGGGCGCCTACGCCCGGGCCTGGGGGCAGTCGGGCAGGACGATCGTCGGCGCCAGCGTCGCGCTGATCTTCGCCGTGCCGATGGTACAGGTCTTCATCCAGTCCGGGCAGGCCTCGGCCTATGCCAGCATGCCGCTGGTGCTGGCCGAAGGCGTGTCTGCGGTCTCCGGTTCCGCCTGGCCCTTGTTCTCACCGACCATCGGCGCGCTGGGCGCGTTCATCGCCGGGTCGAACACGGTCAGCAACATGATGTTCTCGCTGTTCCAGTTCGCGACCGCCGTGCAGATCGACCTGACCGTCAACCAGGCGGCCTACGTCGTGGCTCTACAGGCGGTGGGCGGCGCCGCCGGCAATATGATCTGCGTGCATAACGTGGTGGCGGCCTCGGCCACCGTCGGGCTGATCGGCCGCGAGGGCGACCTGATCCGCAAGGCGCTGATCCCGATGACCTACTACGTATTGGCGGCCGGGGCGTTAGGCATGGCGATCATCTACGCCGCGATGTCCTGGTATCTCGCCTGGCTCGCGGTGGTGGCGGCCTTCCTGCTGTTCATGTTCTGGAACCGGGGCCAGACGCTCGAGGCGGCCCCGGCCTCCGCCGCTTCCTGAGCGCTCCGCGCTCTCGATCCGGATCCGGCCGCCGCGCGCGCCGGGTCCGGACTCCCGTCCCCCGCCGACCGGCGGGCGCGCCAGCCGCACCATGGGGCCAAGCCCGCTCAAGCTGTACGACATCACCGAATTTCTGCACGACGTGGTGCTGGAGCGGCTGACCTTCCA
>CAYYOE010000593.1:0-80 GCA_964473055.1 uncultured Rhodobacterales bacterium
GTGGTGGGCGTGACCGATGCGGATGGCCGCGTGGTGGGGCACCTGTCCCGCGCCACGGTCGTCGATCTGATGCTGGCGGG
>CAYYOE010000593.1:90-1643 GCA_964473055.1 uncultured Rhodobacterales bacterium
TGTGGCCGCGCGCACGTCCGTGGCCGATGCGGCCCCCCTGTTCCGCGACGGGACCGAGGTGGTGGGCGTGACCGATGCGGATGGCCGCTTGGTGGGGCACCTGTCCCGCGCCACGGTCGTCGATCTGATGCTGGCGGGCTAGGCCATGGTGGACGCCGCCGCCACCCGTGTCCCATCGGCCCAGGGCGCGTTGCCTGCGCTGTGGCTGTGGGTTGGGGCGATCCTCGCCTTCGTGGCCTTCTGGATGTGGGGCAAGGGCGCGCTGCCTTGGGCCTTCGACTATCCGCGCGGCTGGCAACTGCCGGTGCGCGCCTGGATCGGGGATGCGGTGCGCTGGCTGGTCAACGAGGCCGACTTCGGGCTGTTCACCTTCCGCGACCTGACCCGCGCCATCGCCGCCGTGATCGACGTGCCCTACCGCGCCGCGCTGGCGCTGCTGTCGGGCGGCGGCACGGTGATGGGGCTGGCTGTGCCACCGCTGGGCTGGCTGGCGGTGACCTTGCTGGTGGGCGTGCTTGGTCTGGCCGCCGGGGGCTGGGGGCTGGCGGCGCTGGTGTCGGGCTGCTTCCTGTTCATCGCCGCGTTCGGCCAATGGACCAGCGCGATGGTCACGCTGGCCTCGATCCTTGTCGCGGTGCCGATCGGGGTGGGTGGCGGGCTGGCGCTCGGCCTTGCCGGGCACCGCTGGCGCGGATTCGGGCGCGCGCTGGTGCCGGTCCTGGACCTGATGCAGACGATCCCGGTCTTCGCCTACCTCGTGCCCATCCTGATCCTGTTCGGTTTCGGCCCGACCTCGGCGGTGATCGCCACGCTGATCTACGCCATGCCGCCGATGACGCGGATCACCATGCTGGCGATGGACCGCGTGCCGGGCGAGATCCGCGATCTCGGCCGGATGATCGGCTGCACGCGGCGGCAGATGACCTGGCGGGTGATGGTGCCCTCGGCCAAGGACCGGCTGATGGTGGGCGTGAACCAGGTGATCATGCTGTCGCTGAACATGGTCATCATCGCCTCGATGATCGGGGCGGGGGGCCTGGGGTTCGACGTGCTGTCGGCGCTGCGGCGGCTGGATTTCGGCGCGGGGCTGGAGGCGGGGTTCGCCATCGTGGCGCTGGCCGTGGCACTGGACCGGCTAAGCCAGGCGGTGGCCAACCGCGCACCTTCCCCCCTGCCCGACGACCGGGGCTGGGTGCAGCGCCACCCCTACCTTGCGGGCGGTATCGCCACGGTGGGGCTGGCGGCGGCCATGGGTCTTGTCGTCCCGGCGATGCAGACCTGGCCGGCCGAATGGCGCCTGTCGTCCGGCACCTTCTGGTCCGATGTCGTTGCGTGGATCAACGTCAACTACTTCGACACGCTGGAAACGATCAAGACGACACTGCTGCTGAACGTCCTGATCCCGGTCAAGCGGTTCATGGTCAGCCTGCCCTGGGTCGGAGTGGCGGCGCTGCTGGCGCTGACGGGCTGGCGGCTGGGGGGCCTGCGGCTGGCGGCGCTGGCGGGCGGGCTGACCTGTATCATCGCCTCGACCGGGCTGTGGGACGAAGCGA
>CAYYOE010000594.1:0-1637 GCA_964473055.1 uncultured Rhodobacterales bacterium
GTCCAGATGCGCGGTCAGTGTGGCGGCGTCGGGCGGATCCTCGGACTGGTCGCCGTCGCGGTAGAAGCTGTTGATGACGGTGCGCGCGATGTCGGCGTCGGTCAGCAGCACCAGCCGGATCGGAAACCCTTCCGGCGCCGGGTCCCGGACCCGTGTGAAGCGGGTGACGACCCCCGTGGATTCGCCTTCGCCCTCGGGGTTGATCTGGCTGATGTAGTCCAGCGTGCCGCCCGGACCGGGGAAATCGGCCACCAGCCTGCCGTCCCCTGGCCGCGCCAGCACCGACACGAGGAACGACTTGCCGGCCTGGCTGGGGCCGAAGACGCTGACCGACATCCGCGTGCGCGCGGCGCGGCCCAGCCGATCGGCGCGACGTGCCGCGCGACGCAGGCGACGCGCCAGCGATCGGCGTTCCGGGCCCACGGTTTCCGTGTTCGCCTCGTCCGTCACCCAGGCCAGTGCCTCGCGCGACAGCCGCGCAACATCGGCGCAGCGGTCGGCCAGCTGGCCCTCGGCAGGCGCGTTCCCTGCGGTCATATCCGGAACACCCCCGTGTCGATCCAGTAGTCGTCGACAAAGCCCAGCGTCTGCAACCGCAAGACCACGTCGCCGGGCTTCATCCCGTCGCCCGCGCCGTCCTCGACCGGGTCGGTGACGCGGAATGCCTCGCGCAGGGCCTCGCGCCGCAGGACATCCTCGGCGGTGGGCGCCTCGGGGTCGTCGTCGGGGGCGTCGGCGCGTTCCAGCGTCAGCCGGATCGGCGCGGGGCGTCGGCGGGCGGCGTCATTGGCATAGTCCAGCCGGTAGAGCGGCGTGGTCGTCCATCGGTCCAGCGGCAGTTGCCGCGCGCCGATCAGGACGGGCGCGAACATCGCCACGGTCGCGGTCTGGCCCGCGCCTTTTGCGTCAAGGTCCACGTCCGAGAACAGCACGCGGTCGGCCGTGATCTGGCCCGAGGTGTCCATCTCGCCGATATAGCGCGCGGTGGACCGCATCCGGAAGGCGGCGGACGGCACCCGCAGGTTGGCGATCTGGCTTTCGGCCAGCGCGATCAGCATGGCGCCCACGGCCACCGTGCTTTTGGGGTCGCCGATGCGCTGGGTGACGGGGTCACGGAACGGGTACCAGCGCCCAGCACGATAGCGGTGCATCGGGATCAGCCGCCCGGGCGGCACCGGCATCAGTTCCTGCAGGATCGAGCGCACGGCGGGCAGGCGCGACGGCCGCCCGGTCAGCAAGAGGACATCGCAGCCGAGGTGATGGATCACCTCGGCCATGTTGCCCAGAACCTGCTGGAAGGTCTCGCGCGCGATGGCGTCGATATCCTCGCGCGTGGCGGGGATCGTCAGGTCGGCCAGCCGCCAGCCGGTCGCGCCCAGGGCCGCCGCCATGTCCTGCACGAAGGCGGCCAGATCGGCGGGCAGGCCGCCCGACGCCTGGCCCGAGCCTTCGGGATCAAGCCCCAGCACCTCGGCCGCAGTGACCTCGAAGCTTTCGTATTCGCCGGCCGTCTCGCAGCGTTCCAGGATCGCCACGGCAAGGGGCGACAGCACGCGCAGGCCGAACTGGCGGCGTTTCTGCACCTTCTGCTGGTCCTGGCCGCCGATGTCGCCGCCAAAGACCTCGCGGATCTTGTC
>CAYYOE010000595.1:0-1637 GCA_964473055.1 uncultured Rhodobacterales bacterium
CCGCGATCATGCGCCGGTCCTCCTCCGACCCGTCGAAACCGGCGGCGACGGCGCAGACCGGATGGGCGGTCGCGCCACGAATGTTCTCGACGGCGGTGATCAGTTGCAGGGCGCCAAGGCTGGGCGGCATGGGCGCGCGGACGTCGACCGACGCGTACTCCAGCCGCAGCAAGGGGCCATCCCGGAACACCTTCATGACGGTCGGCCCCAGGAGCGACTTGAACTGCGCCAGACGCATCAGGCCGGTTTCCATGTCGGGCGCGCAGGACAGCGTGAAGAACACCGGGATCACCGGCCCGCGCGAGATCGCAATCCCAAGGTGGGGGACGTAATCGGGGCGCGGCGACAGAACCTCCATCGTGTTCCAGCAGTCGAAATACTGTTGAGCGGTCCCGCGCAGCTCGCCCCGGCCATAGGGCAGCGCGCCAAGACCCGCGGTCTGAAGCATCAGCACCGGATCGACGCCCAAGATGCGGCACGCCACGTCGGTCGCCATGAAAAGGGAATAGGTAGGTTCTGTGTCCATGACCTCGGTCTTTCACCTGTTGGGGCCTGCATGACACGGGCCGAAGAAGGCTACCAGATGCGGGCAGGCGCCTGACCGGATTTGCTAGTTCCTGACCGTATCTGCATATCGCCGCTTTGCGCCCCGGGACCTAGGCTGGAGCAAGGACAGGCCAGACGTCCGTCCTCCCCCGACCGGAGACCGCCATGGACCTCACGATCAACGGCACCTCTTACACGGTGGATCTGCCCGACGACATGCCGCTTTTGTGGGCGTTGCGGGATGGTCTGAATTTCACCAGCGTCAAATACGGCTGCGGCATCGCCCAATGCGGCGCCTGCACCGTCCATATCGACGGTGAGGCGGTGCGGTCTTGCCAGGTAGCGCTGGCCGATGTCTGGGGCGAGATCACCACGATCGAGGGGCTGGGCACTCCGGACGCGCTGCACGTCCTTCAGGCGGCCTGGATCGAGCACCAGGTCGCGCAATGCGGCTACTGCCAGTCGGGCCAGATCTTGCAGGCCGCCGACCTTCTTGCCCGCAATCCAGAGCCGTCCGATGACGATATCGACGCCGCCATGTCGGGCAACCTGTGCCGCTGCGGGACTTATCCGCGCATCCGCGCCGCCGTCCACTCTGCTGCCAGCGCGATGAGGGAGGTCTGAGCCATGGGACGCGCCAGAACCATCGCCCGCCGCAGTTTCCTGATCGGGTCCGCCGCCATTCTGGGCGGGGTCGCCTTCGGGGCCTGGTTCGTCACCCGCCCGACGCCAAATCCCTTGCTTGAGGGCTTGGGGCAGGGCGAAGCGGCGCTGACGCCCTTCGTCAAGATCACGCAAGACGGCATCACCCTGATCGTCCCGCGCGCCGATGTGGGCCAGGGCATCGCTTCGACCCAGGCCATGCTGATCGCGGAGGAGCTGGACATCGACCCGGCTACCGCCACGCTCGACCCCGGCCAGCCGCACCAGGCCTATTTCAACGCCGTTGTCGCGGCGGAAAGCTTGCCCTTTCCGGGGTGGGATCATGGGTTTGTCGCCAGCACGGTGCGCGACCTGATGGGCCATGTCGCGCGGTTGACCAGTTCGCAGTTCACCGGCGGATCGTCGTCTGTCGCGGATTTGCATGAGAC
>CAYYOE010000596.1:0-1635 GCA_964473055.1 uncultured Rhodobacterales bacterium
AAGAAGTAGCGCGACATCTCTTCCGAGATGTTCAGCCCGCTGTTGAACCCGTAGCGCAGCACGACATTGGCAAAGACCATGACGACCATACCGGCCAGAAGCAGGACGAGGACAACCTCGACCAGCCGCACGACAAGCTGCTCGATCCGGCGAAAGGCGTTCACGTTTTCCTCCCGAAGCGCGGCTTGACCCGCTGACGACCGGGCACCTGCGGCCCAGTCCGTGCTTGTCGCGGTGTAGATGACAGCGTATATCACTGTCAACGTCCTGCCGGGCAGATCGCCCCAGAAACTGCCGAGATGTCTGAGAGATATCAACAAAAACAAAGATCTACGCTTCAGGATGTAGCGCGGACTGCTGGTGTAAGCGCTATCACCGCTTCGCGCGCGCTCCGGACGCCGGACCGGGTTGCCACCGATACGCTGGCGCGGGTGCGGGATGCGGTGGCAAGCCTCGGGTATGTGCCGAACCCGGCCGCACAGGCGCTGGCATCCGCGCGGTCGCGTGTGATCGGGGTGGTGATTCCGTCGGTCACGAACTCGGTTTTCGCCGACCTGCTGCGCGGGGTGATGGATGCCACCGGTGACGGCCCGTTCCAGCCGCAGATCGCCAACACGCGCTATGTCTCCAGCCGGGAAGAAGACATCCTGCGCCTGTTCGCCACCCAGCGTCCCGCCGGCATGATCGTGGCCGGCACCGACCAGAGCCATGAGGCGCGCGAGATCCTTCTGGGCATGGGCTGCCCGGTGGTGCAGGTCATGGAAACCTCGTCAGATCCTATCGACATGATGATCGGCTGCTCTCAGATCGAGGCCGCCCGCGCTGCCGTGCACCACCTTGTCGGCCAAGGCTACGCCCGCATCGGCTTTCTCGGGGCCCGGATGGACCCGCGCGCACAGCGGCGGCTGGCGGGCTACCGTCAGGAAATCGAGGCGGAGGGCCTTTTGGGGCCGGACCGCGTGCTGACCGTCCCGCAGCCATCTGCCGTCACCGTGGGGCGGCGCCTGATGGCGGACTTCCTGGCCATGCACCCCGACGCCGACGCCGTGTTCTGCAACAACGACGACATCGCGCTGGGCGCACTGTTCGAATGCATGCGCCGGGGCATCCGGGTGCCGATGCAGATGGGGATTGCCGGGTTCAATGACCTCGACATGGCCGCAGGCGCGGAACCGGGCCTGACATCGGTCCGGACCCATCGCTACACGATGGGGCTGGAAGCGGTGCGGATGATCGAGGCCGCGATGGTGGGTGAGCGCCCGGAAGACGCGGTTCGCGATCTGGGATTCGATCTGATGGTGCGCGACAGCACGCGACGAAACGGGGGAGCAGGGTGAAGATACTTGTGATCGGGGCGGCCGGCATGATCGGTCGCAAACTCGCGGCGCGGCTGGCCGCAGACGGTATGCTGGGCGGCCGGGCGATCGCGGCGATGCATCTGGTGGATGTCGTCGCCCCGACCATGCCTGCCGGACTTGAGGGGCAGATCACCGCCGAGGCGGCAGACCTGTCTACACCGGGCATTCCTGCCCGTCTGGTGGCCGCGCGCCCGGATGTGATCTTTCACCTTGCCGCCATCGTGTCGGGCGAGGCCGAGGTGGACTTCGACAAGGGCTACCGGGTGAACCTGGACGG
>CAYYOE010000597.1:0-1631 GCA_964473055.1 uncultured Rhodobacterales bacterium
CGGGATAAAGTGCAGACCACAATCGAGGCAGCGGCTGACCGCGGCCATCCGATGCCCTCTGGCGCACGAATGGGTTCCAGGCCCCTAGTCCCCCGCCGCCGCGACGCGCATCAGCGTCTCGCGTCCTGCGCCGGTCCGGACGCGGACAAAGCCCGACAGCGCGGCGTCAAGCGCGGGATCGCCGGTATCGACCCAGAGGCGCGGCTGGGCGAGGGCCGACAGCTTGGCCTCGGACGCCAGCACGATCAGCCCGTCGCGGCCCGCGCGGGCGATCAGACCGGGCGCGATCTGCTGGTTCCCGCGCCCGATCAGGAACCCCTGCTGCCCCGTCACACCCAGCACGATCCGCACCGGGCCGTCCCCGGCCAGCGCCGCCAGGTCCGCCGCACGGGCGTCACGGGCGACCACATGGCCATCCCGCAGGGCATCGACGCCCAGAATGGTGGGCGCGTGCCCCGCCGCGCGCATCACCGCGCCGGCACTGGTGCCCGGCCCGATCACATAGAGCGTGCCCGCGTCCATCCCGCGCGCGATCTCGGCCGCGGCCCCGGCCAGCGCGGCGGCCCAGTCCTGACGGGGGCCGCCCTTGGATGCCTGCATCCGGCCCGCGACGCGCGGCACGCGGGCCAGACCATAGAGGCGGGGCGCCAGGCGACCGGCGCGCAGTTCAGCCTCGTCGATGTCCATCACCTCGGCCTCGGTGTCCCAGTCCACGGCGCCCGCCAGCACCTCGGCCAGCACTGCTCCTGCGGCCTCGGGCGTCACGGCGAACACGCCCGAGTGCATCTTGACCCCGCAGGGGATGCCCAGCATCGCCTGATGCGGGGCCAGGCTGGCGGCCACGTCGCGCGCGGTGCCGTCGCCCCCGGCAAAGGCGATCACGTCGCAATCGGCCATGGCGGCGACGGCGGCACGGGTGTCGCGGGCGGTGCCGGTGGGGTCGCCCGCCCCGGCCACGGTGAGGGTCAGCGGCAAGCCTGCGGTCCAATCCGCGCCCAATGTCCCGGGGGCGACCGTGACGGCGGCACCGCGCAGGCGGGCGGCCAGACGCCCCAGCGCCCGGCTTGCGCGCGGACCGGCCTGCGGCGTCGCGCCGCGCGCCAGCGCCTCGGCCGCGGTGCCGGGGCCATCGGTGCCCTTCAGCCCGACGCTGCCCCCCAGCCCCGCCACCGGGTTCACCACCAGTCCGACGCGCATGACCTGTGCCCTGTCCGTTGCTTCGTCACGGGACATAGCAAGGGAAGGGCCGCAGGGAACTTCCCCATTGCGCACCGGCCGCCATCCATCCGCTTGACCGAGACTTCATTTAACTGTCACATAACTGTCATGCGGGGCCGCTACGAGCCTCGGTGAGCATAATCCTTTTGGGGGGAATACCATGAAAAGACGTCACCTTGTCGTGGCCGCAGCCACGGCGGCCAGCATCCTGCCGTTTTCCGGGTTGCGCGCCCAGGCCAGTGAACTGGTGCTCTATTGTTCCGTCCAGGAGGAATGGTGCCGCGTGATGTCCGAGGCGTTCAGCCGCGAGACCGGCATCAACGTTCTGATGACCCGCCGGTCGTCGGGCGAGACCTATGCCCAGATCAAGGCCGAAGAAGGCCAGCCGCGCGGCGACGTGTGGTGGGGCGGCA
>CAYYOE010000598.1:0-1624 GCA_964473055.1 uncultured Rhodobacterales bacterium
GCGGTGCGCACGGCTAGGATGATGTCGTCGCCGTCGAACTGCCAGTCGGTGTACTGGAACCCGGTCAGGCGGATCGAATCCTCGCGCTTCAGGCCGGTCTCGTCTTGGATCAGCAGTTTGACGCGCCGCCAGGTCCACAGGTCGTCGGACGCCAGCACGAAGCACTTGTTGCGCTGCCGCATCGGGTGGTCGCGGCGGAAGTGGTCGGCCGCGGGGCCGGTCTCGGACGCCCAGCCGCGCAGGATGTCCATGTCGTCCAGCGCGTTGCCGATGGTGATGTAGGTGCCTGTCACCGGGTCGCGCCTGATGGTCAGCTTGGCCTTGGCGCCGGGCAGATCGAAGAAGCCGGTCGCGGGGTCGAAGCTGATGGTGCGGCCCTCATCCTCGATCCGGATGCGGGCGGCCTTCTCGGCCTCCAGGGGGCCCGCCTCGAACGACAGGATGTCCCACAACTGGCCATCGGGGTCGGCCACCACGTTGCCCTCGCGCCAGCCGGGTTTGCGGGTGGTGCCCCAGTCGGCGGGAACCCAGGACGGATCGAAGGCGATCTTGTTGCTCATCGTCCAGTTGGCGGCATCCAGCAGGTCGCTGTCCACCGGGGCCGAGATCACGCAGGCCTGGAACCCCGTGCCCCAGACGCAGGGCGTGCAATCCTCGTACGCCTTGTAGATGCGGCCGTCATGGATCGTCACCGGCACGGGCGCGCAATGGTAGTTCGGGCTGTCATGGTAGTATCCGCCGGCATAGAGCATCCCCGTTTCGGGGCTGACCGGATGCGTCCAGGTGTAGCCGCCATCGTCGCTGCGCCGGATCACGATGGACCCGTATTGCTGCGTCACGCCCAGGATGAACAGCGCGCCGCCGTGGACGAACAGGGTGCTCCAGTAGCAGTTCATGATGTGGGTCAGGTTGACCCAGGTCGCGCCGTCATCCTCGGACCGGTAGATGCTGGTCAGGCTTTCCTCGCCCTCGTGGTTCCGCGGGCAGCCGGCCCCGAAATAGTCGTGGCTGGCCACCAGCGCGTCATCGGGCAGGCGCACCACGCTGGGGCTGCCCAGGTAGGTGCGGCTGCGTTCGGGCTGGTACTTGATCTGGGCGAGGGGAAGCATCGCGATCCTGAATTCTGAAGGTCGGGGAAGGGGCCGTGGGATGGGGCCAGGCGACGGGGGCGCAGCGGGGCGCCCCCGTCCGTGGCGGGCTATTCGGCCAGGAACCACTGGTCGGAATGCGCCCCGCGGAAGTGGTCGATGTAGAGCTTCTGTTCGTTCGGGAAGTTCATCAGCCGGTTCGACCGGGCGTAGATGTAGGGCACCTCGCCCACCGTGCCGATGTGCAGCATCTTGCGCACCGTGTTGCCGACGACCTCGCGCCCGAGGGCATAGTATTCGTCGGACCCGAGCGGCGTGGACTGCCAGCGCGCGACCAGTTCCTGCTGCGCGCCGAATTCCGGGGGCGGCTCGACCCCCTCGGCGCCGTTCGACAGTTCCCACTGGCGCCATGCCGCGCCGCCGCCCAGCGGGTTGGTATCCAGCCCGTAGGGCGGGCGGAACCAGATCGGCCGGGTGTACATGTCCTTTTCGGACACGACATCGGCAAACCAGACCGACGCCTGCACCTGCCGCGC
>CAYYOE010000599.1:0-1609 GCA_964473055.1 uncultured Rhodobacterales bacterium
GCACAGCCCGTCAGGTCGATCACCAGGCCTTCGGGGGGCTCCTCGGCCACCCATGGGCTGAACCGCCCGGCCCAACGCCGCAGCGCCGTCAGGAACGCCGCCTCGCGCGCGGGATCGGCGGGGTGGGTGGCAAGCTCGGGACACAGCGCGAAGGCATCCCGCAGCGGTTGCCCCCGCCGCAACCCCGCCCGGGACGCCGCACCATTCAACGACGCCAGCACCCGGGAATTGCCGACCTCGGCCACCGTGGCCAGGGGCGCGTCCCCCCCATTCCCGCCACCCAGCCCACCCCCCATCCCGGCGCGCAACGCCCGCTCCGCCCCCAGGCGCGGAAACCAGAGCGACAGGATGCGACGGGTCCGCAGGGGCAGCATGGGCGGCATGGGCAGGCAGGCCAGAATGTTCCTTATATGTTCTCACCTAGGACACAGCCCGCCCCCTGTCGAGTCCGGCTCGGTCGCAAGACACCGCACTTCGAGATGGCTCAAGTATCCCGGGGGGCCGGGGCAACGCCCCGGCGGGGCAGAGCCCCAGCCACGCCCGCCATCACGGGAAACCCCTCAGCCGCAGCTGACCCGGACGATCGTGCCGCGCGCGTCGGTGCCGAAGTTGATCCGCGTCGGCTGGAAATCCATCGTGGCGGCGTCGTTGGGGCCCAGCACCCGCACCTGGCCGACGAAACTGCGGGCGCCCACCCGGTCGCGCGACTGGCCCAGCAGGTCGCGATGCTCGGACGCGCGGCAGGCATCGACCGCTCCCACCGGCGGCAATGCCGGACCGGGCTGGACGCAGGCCGCCAGTCCCAACAACAGAACCGGCGCAAGGATCGGACGCATTCGCATGGCGCCAGCCTACCGCAACGGCGCCGAAAGGGAAGCTTCCCCATCGCTCACCAGCCCCTCCAGCGGCGCCCAGACCCCCGGCGCGGCGGCCAACACCGCGCCGCCTGCAGGATCAGGGCCCAGCGGCCAGACCTGCCCGCCCGCCTCCGCGACCATCAGCAGCCCCGCCAGGCAATCCCAGGGGTTCATGTGCGGCTCGTAGTAGCCGCCCAGCCGCCCCGCGGCGACATTGGCCAGCATCTGCGCCCCCGACCCGTTGCGGTAGAAGATCCCCCCCACCCGCATGAGCGCCTCGATGACACCGGCCACATGCGCCGGATCCGTCCGGTGGCTTGCCCCCACCGCAACGTTGCAGTTGTCGATCCGGTGCGCGGGGTCACAGCGCATCGGCGCGCCGTTCAGCGTCGCGCCCTGCCCGCGCCGCGCGGCAAAGGTCTCGCCTGCCATCGGCTGCACCGTGACGCCCGCCACCGTCGTCTCGCCCTCGACCAGCGCGATCACCACGCACCAGTGCGGCATCCCCGCCAGGAACGGCGAGGTGCCGTCGATCGGGTCGATCACCCAGGTGAACCCGCTGCGGCCCGCCTGCTGGCCGCCTTCCTCGCCCAGGATGCCGTCGTCGGGGAACGCCGCTCCGATGTGCGCGCGGATCAGATCCTCGACCTCGCGGTCGGCGCGGCTGACGATGTCCTGCGGCGTGGCCTTGGCCTCAATCACCAGCCGGTCACGGTTGCGGAAATGGTCCAGCGCCAGCGCCGCCCCCTCGG
>CAYYOE010000600.1:0-1600 GCA_964473055.1 uncultured Rhodobacterales bacterium
GAAAGGGCACGCCGATGGGGCTTTCCAAGACGATCTGGGCGAAACCGTCCGAATTCCTCCGCGCCAACCGCCCCGAGCGGCCGGTGCTGTTCTTCTCGCCCGCCGTGCTGCAGGCCACCGCGCGTCGGTTCATCGACGGCTTCCCGGGGCTGGTGACCTACGCGGTCAAGTCGAACCCCGATGAAGTGGTGCTGGAGAACCTGGTCGCGGCCGGTGTGACCGGCTTCGACGTGGCCTCGCCCGTCGAGATCATGACGATTGCGCGGATCGCGCCCACGGCCGCGATGCACTACAACAACCCGGTGCGCGCCCGCGAGGAAATCGCGGTTGCGGTGGCCCATGGCGTCAAGTCCTACTCGGTCGACAGCCATTCCGAACTGGCCAAGCTGATCGAGATGGTGCCGGCCGACGGCACGGAAATCTCGGTGCGCTTCAAGCTGCCGGTGCAGGGTGCGGCCTACAACTTCGGCGCCAAGTTCGGCGCGACCGCGGACAAGGCGGCGACGCTGCTGGCGCGGGTGGCCGATGCCGGGTTCATCCCGTCGCTGACGTTCCATCCCGGCACGCAGTGTGCCGATCCGATGGCCTGGGACGCCTACATCCGCACCGCGGCCGAGATCGGGCGCGCCGCTGGCGTGCGCGTCGCGCGGCTGAACGTGGGTGGCGGGTTCCCGTCGCACCGCCAGTCGGCCGAGCTGCCGCAGCTGGAAGCCATCTTCGCGCTGATCGACCGGGTGACCGGCGAGGCGTTCGGCGACGTACGTCCGGCGCTGGTCTGCGAACCGGGCCGTGGCATGGTGGCGGAAAGCTACTCGATCGCGGCGCGGGTCAAGGCGATCCGCGACGACGAGCATGTGTTCCTGAACGACGGCGTCTATGGCGCGTTCTCGGAGTTTCCGCTGGTCGGCGGCATGGACCGCGTCGAGGTGCTGTCGCCCGATGGCGCCTGGCGCCGCGCCGCGCCCGTGGGCCGGGTCGTGTTCGGCCCGACCTGCGACAGCGTCGACCGGCTGCCGGGCGATGTGGCGCTGCCGGGCGACATGGCGGAAGGCGACTATGTGCTGGTGCACGGCATCGGTGCCTATTCCGTGGCGACCGCGACGCGGTTCAACGGGTTCGGCGACCTCGGGCTGGAAACGGTCTACGCCTTCGCGGCCTGACCGGACCGGACGACGACAGCATGGGGCGGGTGCCGAAGGGTGCCCGCCCCATTCGTTTCTCGCATCGCGCACTGGACACCGCCCGCCCGCCCGCTACCCTGCACGGCCGCAAGCCAAGGGGATACGCATGGAAAAGTTCGGACGCAGCCAGCCTGTCAAGCGTGTCGAGGACATCCGGTTCCTGACCGGCAAGGGCCGGTACATCGACGACATCGCCCCCGAAGGCGCGTTGCGGGCGGTGTTCCTGCGCTCGCCCGTGGCGCATGCCGAGATCCGCTCGATCGACATCTCGGCCGCGCTGGCCGCACCGGGCGTCCACGCGGTGCTGACGGTGGACGACCTCGATGCGGCGGGCCTCGTGCGCGGGATGGATGCGACGTTGGTGACCAACCTCGATGGCTCCAAGGGCGCCGGCCCGGAACGGCCGTTCCTCGCCCGTG
>CAYYOE010000601.1:0-1599 GCA_964473055.1 uncultured Rhodobacterales bacterium
TGGAACGCGCCGGTCACGCTGCTGATGCGGTCGCTCGCCCCTGCCCTCGCCGCAGGCTGCACCGCGGTCATCAAGCCCGCCTGGCAGACGCCCCTGACCCATGCCCTGATCATGGACTGCATCGCCGCTGCCCCTTCGCTGCCCCCGGGCGTGGTCAATTCGGTCAACGAGAACGGGATCGAGGTCGGACAGGCGCTGGTGGCCTCGCCCTTCGTCGATGTCATCAGCTTCACCGGGTCCAGCCGCACCGGTGCCGCGATCATGGCCGCCGCTGCGCCGACGCTGAAGCGGGTGGGCCTGGAACTGGGCGGCAAGGCCCCCGCCGTCATCTTCGACGACGCCGACCTTGATGCGGCAGTCAAGGCCCTCACCTACGGCTCCCTCAACATGGCCGGCCAGATCTGCGTCGCCGCCGCGCGCTTCCTGGTGCACGCGCCCATCGCGCAGGCCTTCGAGGAGAAGATCACCGCCGCCTTCCGCGCCATCCGCACCGGGCCGGGGAACGACCCCAGCAGCCAGATGGGATCGCTGATCGACGTGGCCGCGCGCGACCGCATCCTTGGCCTGATCGAACGCGCAGGGGACGAAGGCCAGATGGTGCTGCGCGGGGAAGCGCTGCCCACCGGCGCCTTCGTCACCCCCACGCTCTTCCGCATCGACGACGTGACCGCGCCCCTGGTGCAAGAGGAACTGTTCGGCCCCATCGTGTCGATCGAACGGTTCGAGAGGGAAAGTGAAGCCGTCACGAAGGCGAACGCCACGCCCTATGGCCTGGCGGCATCTGTCTTCACCCGCGACGGCGCGCGGGCGATGCGCGTGGCCCGCGCGATCCGGGCGGGTACGGTCTGGATCAACACGCACCTCAAGCTGTTCGCCGAGGCCGAGACCGGGGGCTACGGCAAGTCCGGTCTCGGACGGTTGCACGGGCCCGAGGGCTTGGCCGACTTTCTGGAGACCAAGCACATTTACATGGATCACGGCCCGGTCGGCGTCGCATGACCGAGGCCGACGTCATCATCAACGGCGGCGGCCCGGTCGGCATGGGGTTGGCGATCGAGCTGGGCCTGCGCGGCATCCGCACGATCGTGGTGGAACGCCACCGCGAACCATCCCCCATCCCCAAGGGCCAGAACCTGACCCAGCGCACCGCCGAACACTTCCACTTCTGGGGCTGCGAGGCCGAACTCCGCACCGCGCACCCGCTGCCCCCCGGCGCGGGGATCGGCGGGATCACGGTCTATGGCACGCTTCTGGGGAACTGGCACTACGACTGGCTGAACCGCGCCCATGTGCGCGAGTTCTACCTGTGCCCCAACGCCCGCCTGCCGCAGTACGCGACCGAACGCGTGCTGCGCGCCCGCGCGGCCGCCATCCCCGCGATCTCGGTCCACTACGGCCTGACCGGGCGTCGGCTGGAGCTGGGTCCGAACGGCGTCGCCCTGACGGCAACCGATGCAAACGGGCATGAACAGACCCTGTCCGCGCGTTTCATCGTCGGCTGCGATGGCAGCCGGTCCCTGGTGCGCGACGCGGGTGGCATCCCCGAAACGCGCGCCGACCACAACCGCCTGATGTCGCTGATCGTGTTCCGGTCGACCG
>CAYYOE010000602.1:0-1598 GCA_964473055.1 uncultured Rhodobacterales bacterium
CTGCATCCAGGCGATCTCGGCCTCCTGCGCAGCGATGATTTCTTCGGCTAGCCGTGTCACTTCGGGGTCCGCTCCGTGCGCCAGCACCAGGCGCGCCATGTCGATGGCGCCCTGGTGATGCGGGATCATGCCCTTGATGAAATCCACGTCGGCGTTGCCGGACAGCGGGATCGCCATGCCGTCGTGCATCGCGGACATCATGCTGTCCCACTCGGCGGCATAGGGCACTTCGGCGGCGCCGTGCCCGGCATGACCGCCGTGGTGCTGGTGCTGGGCGGCGGCCGGAACCGCGACGGTCAGCGCAAGGGCAATGGCAAGGAAAGCAGCGTGCATGGAATTCTCCTTTGGCGTTGTCCCCGCTGTCCGGCCTTCCCGCGCGGGAAGGCAAGTCACGCGGGCGTGACCGTCGCTCTTGCCGCCGCGACCGCCTCCGGCAGCACCTCGGACAGGATATCCAGGTCGGCGGTACGGCCGCAGCTGATGCGGATGCAGCGGTTGCCTGGTGCGGCAAAGGGCATGCGGATGAAGACCCCCCGTGCAACCGTTTCATCCAGCACCCGGCGGGCAAGGCCCGCGTCCCCGCCGCAGTCGAGCGTCACGAAGTTCGTGGCCGACGGCAGCGCGACAAGCCCGCAACCCGCACCGATGGCGGCGATGCGCATGCGGGCCGCGGCAACCCGCGCCAGCACTTGCCCCAGCCAGCCGGGATCGCCCAGGGACGCCAGGGCCCCCGCCAGCGCCATGCGCGACATGCCGAAGTGGTTGCGCACCCGGTCGAACGCCGCGATCAGCGGGGCCGCACCGATGGCATAGCCGACCCGGGCCCCGGCCATGCCGTGACCCTTGGAAAATGTGCGCAACCGGATCACCCGCGGGTCGGCCGGATCGATCGTCGGCGCGGTGCCGTCGGGGGCAAGATCGACATAGGCCTCGTCCAGCACCAGCAGCGCGTCGTCGGGCACGGCATCCAGTGCCGCCTCGATCGCTGCGCCGGGGTGCCAAGACCCCATCGGATTATCCGGGTTGGCAAGGTAGACCAGCCTTGCGCCGACCTCGGCCGCGCGGGACAGAAGCGCCGGCAGGTCCTCGGCGTCGTCGCGGTAGGGCACGCGGTGCAGGGCGCCACCGAACCCCGCGACATGGTAGTTGAACGTCGGGTAGGCCCCATCCGATGTCACGACCGGCGTGCCGTCAGTCACTGTCAGGCGCACGAGCAGGCCCAGGAGCCCGTCGATGCCTTCGCCGACCATCACATGGGCGGGGTCCACCCCATGGTGCGCCGCGATGGCGGCACGCAGGTCATGGGCCTCGGGGTCGGCGTACATCCAGACATCGCGGGCGGCCCGCTGCATGGCCTCGACCGCGGCCGGCGACGGGCCGAACACGCTTTCATTCGCACCGAGCCTTGCCCGGAACGGGGCGCCACGGCGCCGCTCCAGCGCCTCGGGCCCGACGAAGGGCACGGTGGCGGGCAGGGCGGCGACAAGGGGCGTCAGGCGGGGGTCGGACATGGGCGATACTTGCGGCAAAACGTGGTCGGGCGACAAGGGGGGCGAACGGCCTTCATCGAATCGCTGTGTTATGGCTTAGTTCCCGGA
>CAYYOE010000603.1:0-1597 GCA_964473055.1 uncultured Rhodobacterales bacterium
ATGGTGTCCAGCCGCCCGATCTGGCGCTCGACCCGGTCCCACACCGCGATCAGGCCGTCCTCGTGCGGGCGGCCGTGGGATTCGAAGCTGGCCGCCACCGCCCGCTGGATGGCTTGCGCGGCGAACAATTCGTGCTCGCCCAGCGGGATGGAATGGTTGCGACCCATGAGCAGCGACAGGATGTCGATGTAGTCCTCCCGGCTGATCGGGCCGTCCACGAGGAACCGCGCGCCGGCCCGCTGGCGCAGGGCGTCGTCGACGTTCTCGGGGTAGTTACTGAACATCCCGAAGGTGCAATTGCCGCGCACGACCGTGTTCGCGCCCGCGAAGGCCTCCATGAACACGGCGGTGACTTCCAGTTGGCCCGCCGACGACTGCCGGTCGCCGCGTTTGCCTGCGATCTGGTCGATGTCGTCGATGGTGCCAAAGCCGATCACGGCGGGGTCGAGGACATTCTGGATGAACGCCTTGGCGTTCTGGCCGGACTTGCCCTGATAGCTGTCGATCTGGTCCACGCTGAAGTTCTGGTAGCGGAACGGGTAGCCCGCGATCTGGCAGTAGCCGTGTATCATCCCGGCCATCATCTGGATCAGCGTCGTCTTGCC
The DNA here is from genome assembly GCA_964473055.1 of uncultured Rhodobacterales bacterium. Taxonomy (GTDB): domain Bacteria; phylum Pseudomonadota; class Alphaproteobacteria; order Rhodobacterales; family Rhodobacteraceae; genus UBA996. The sequence goes on from CAYYOE010000603.1 coordinate 606, forward strand.
CGTGCCCGGGGCGCCGTCGCCCATGAAGGTGAAGATGAACCCGCCGATTTCCGCGAAGGGGTTCAGGCGGCGGTCGAAGTCGTAGGCCATCAGCATCTTGGCCAGCCGCATCGCCTGGTACTTGGCGATGTGGTTGCCGACCACTTCCTCGGGCTTCTTGAAGGCCATCACCAGCGTGGTGCCGCGCGCCTTGCGGGCGGGGGTAAAGCCCGCAATGGGCAGGTCGTCGGCTTCCACCCGGAAGCGGGCACCTGCAAAGGCGCCGGTGCGGGGCGCGCCTTCGGCCCGCGCCGCGACCTTCTGCATCAGCGCCTCGGCCCAGGCCAGAACGGTGGCCACCAGCCGCGCATCCTCGCCATTCGTGAAGGTGGCGATGTCCTGGTCGAGTTCCCAGAGCACGCCATGCAGCGCCAGTTGCGCGTTGTCGGTCAGCACTTCCTCGACGCTGCCCACGTCCACCGTCGCCTCGGTCGCGGACGGGGCCAGCAGGAAGGCCGTGGCATTGCCCAGCGTGTAGAGGACGGCCAGCGCCTCGGCAGACAGCAATTCGGTGAACTCGGCCCGCCGCACCTCGGGCAACCGGCCTTCCAGGTTCTCGCGCTTGAGGCCCGCAAGGCCGGTGTGGGCGGAAAAGGTCTCGCCCACGGCCAGCGCGATGGCGATGGCGCGGCGCAGGGATTGCAGCACGGTAGCCTGGAGGGGCGTCACCAGCCCGTCGTCCGCCGCCTGCACCCGGTCGATCAGGTGCACGCCGCCCGCCCGCGCGGTGGACCGGGTGACAAGGCCGGGCGTGGTGGACCGGAAGCGCCGTGCGGCCCCGATCCCGGGCGAGCGTTCCGCCGCGGGTGCCGCTTCGCGCGCCGTTCCCAGCCGCGGGGCATGGTCGAACCCCCCTAGCAGCGCCACCGCTGCGGGGCCATGTTTCGCGATGTCGTCCTCGCGCAGTTCCATCTGGTCGGCGGGCTGGCTCATCCCATCACCTCATGCTCAAC
>CAYYOE010000604.1:0-1592 GCA_964473055.1 uncultured Rhodobacterales bacterium
CATGTCCCGCTTCGCCGCGCCCATCGCCGAACAGATCTGGGACATGAAATACCGCCTGAAGGAGGCGGACGGCACGCCGCTGGATGTGACGGTCGAAGACACCTGGCGCCGGATCGCCCGCGCCTTGGCCTCGGTCGAGGCCGACCCTGCCGCCTGGGAGGGCCGGTTCTACGACGCGCTGGCCGATTTCCGTTATCTGCCAGCGGGCCGCATCGTGGCGGGGGCGGGCACGGGGCGCGATGTCACGCTGTTCAACTGCTTCGTGATGGGGACCATTCCCGACAGCCTGGAGGGCATCTTCCAGGGCCTGAAGGAGGCCGCGCTGACCATGCAGCAGGGCGGTGGCATCGGCTACGACTTCTCGACCATCCGGCCCAAGGGGGCGCCCGTGCACGGGGTGGCGGCGGATGCGTCGGGGCCCTTGTCCTTCATGGACGTCTGGGATGCCATGTGCCGCACGATCATGTCGGCGGGGTCGCGCCGGGGGGCGATGATGGCCACCCTGCGCTGCGACCACCCTGACATCGAGGCCTTCATCGACGCGAAGTCGGACCCCGCGCGATTGCGCAACTTCAACGTGTCGGTGCTGGTTACGGACCCCTTCATGTCGGCGGTCGACGCCGACGGGCCCTGGGACCTCGTGTTCGAGGGGCACGTCTACCGCACCCTGCGCGCCCGCGATCTGTGGGACCGGATCATGCGCGCGACCTATGACTATGCCGAACCCGGCGTGATCTTCATCGACCGTATCAACGCGATGAACAACCTTGCCTACGCCGAGACCATTGCCGCCACGAACCCCTGCGGCGAGCAGCCCCTGCCGCCCTACGGCGCCTGCCTTCTGGGGTCGGTGAACCTGGCGCGGCTGGTGAACGACCCCTTCGGCCCGGAGGCGGCGCTCGACACCGATGCACTGGACGATCTGGTGCGGGTCGCCGTGCGGATGATGGACAACACGGTGGAGGCGTCGCGCTTCCCCCTGCCGCAGCAGGCCGAGGAGGCGACGGCGAAGCGCCGGATCGGGCTGGGGGTGACGGGGCTGGCCGATGCCCTGCTGATGCTGGGTCTGCGCTATGGCTCGGACGCGGCCGCCGCCTGGACGGAGGACACCCTGCACCGCGTGGCGCGCGCGGCCTATCTGGCAAGCGTCGATCTGGCGAAGGAAAAGGGTGCATTTCCGCTGTTCGACGCGAAGAAGTATCTCGCCTCGGGCAGCCTGGCGGGCATGGACTCCGACGTGCGCAAGGCGATCCGCGCCCACGGCATCCGCAATGCGCTGCTGACGTCAATCGCGCCGACGGGGACGATCAGCCTGTATGCGGGGAACGTGTCGTCGGGGATCGAGCCGGTGTTCGCCTACAGCTACACGCGCAAGGTGCTGCAGCGCGACGGGACACGGACCGAGGAAGAGGTGGTCGATTACGCCGTCGCCCTGTGGCGGCAGCTGCACGGCGATGCGCCCCTGCCCGACCATTTCGTGAATGCCCAGACCCTGGCGCCGATGGACCATGTGCGGATGCAGGCGGCGGCGCAGAAATGGGTGGATTCGTCGATTTCCAAGACGATCAACCTGCCCGAGGACATCGGGTTCG
>CAYYOE010000605.1:0-1591 GCA_964473055.1 uncultured Rhodobacterales bacterium
TGGGCGGGCCGGAGATCTGGATCAAGCGCGACGACTGCACGGGGCTGGCCTCGGGCGGCAACAAGACGCGCAAGCTGGAGTTCCTGGTGGCCGCGGCGCTGGCCGAAGGCGCCGATACGCTGGTGACCCAGGGGGCCACGCAGTCGAACCACGTCCGCCAGACCGCGGCTGCAGCCTGCCGCGCGGGGCTGAGGTGCGAGGCGCTGCTGGAACGCCGCGTGACCAACCAGGGACCTGACTACGAAACAGCCGGCAATGTCCTTCTGGATGCGATGATGGATTGCGGCATCGACTTCCGCCCCGAGGGTCTCGATATGAATGCCGAGGCCCTGGCCCTGGCCGAGACGCTGCGCGCCAGGGGGCAGAAACCCTATGTGATCCCGGGCGGGGGGTCCAACCCGGTGGGTGCCCTGGGCTATGCGGCGTGTGCCGAGGAACTGGTGGCCCAGGCCGATGCCACGGGGCTGCGCATCGACCACATCGTCCACGCGACCGGCAGCGCCGGGACGCAGGCGGGTCTGCTGGCGGGTCTGTTCGCGATGAACGCCCCCATCCCGGTCACCGGGTTCTCGGTTCGCGCCCCGCGTGAACGGCAGATCGACAACGTTCATGCCCTTGCCGTGAGGACGGCCGACCTGATCGGTGCGCGCGGAACCCTGCCGCGCGAGATGGTGGTGGCCCATGACGACCAGGTCGGCGCCGGCTACGGCCAGCCGACCGAGGCCATGGTCGAGGGCATGTTGCTGCTCGCCCGGACCGAAGGCATCCTGCTCGACCCGGTCTATTCCGGAAAAGGCTTCGCCGGCTTGCTGTCCATGGTCCGGAGCGGTGCCTTCCGGAAGGATGAGCGTGTCGTGTTCCTGCATACCGGCGGATCCGTCGCGCTGTTCGCCTACGGCCACCTCTTTTCCAACCAAAAGGCCGCCTGACCGACTCGTTCCCACCGACGTCCATCAACGGAGATCCCGATGACATCGTACACGAGCGTCCTTGCAGCGTCCCTGGCCGGTGCCCTCCTGGCCACCACGGCCCATGCCGAAACCATCCGCCTGTCGACCTATGTCAACGAGACCGACATCCGCTATCAGGGCTTCGTCACGTTCGCCGAACTCGTCGCGGAAAAGACCGAAGGCCGGGTCACGGTCGAGATCTTCCCGTCCTCGACGCTCCATTCCTGGTCCGACGGCGTCGATGCCCTGCAGGGCGGCGTGTCAGACATCAGCTGGATTTCGGCCGATACCCGGCTGCCCTGCTACCGGGTGACCTCGCTCTACCCCGCCGCCATCGACCTGACCGACCAGGTCGCGCTCGATGCCGCCTACGCCGAGCTGATCGCCCCCGAAGCCGAAGCGGTCGGGCTGATCCCGATCATCAACTCGAACTACTCCTACGACCAGGAATGGTGGTTTCAGGGTCCGATCGAGAGCCTCGACAAGCTGGACGGCAAGCTCGTCCGGTCCATCGGGCCGCTGGTCAGCCTGATGATCGAGACCTGGGGCGGCCAGCCCGTCTTCATCGCGCCCGGCGAGGTGTTCCAGTCGGCCGAGCGGGGCGTGGTGAACGGCATCAACATGGGCGTCGCCACCTACAG
>CAYYOE010000606.1:0-1589 GCA_964473055.1 uncultured Rhodobacterales bacterium
GTAACGCATTTTTGGTATGGTGCGGCATACAGTCCCGCGACGGAATGCAGCCGGAGCCAGACATGCGGCACGTGAACGAAGACCAGGGTGTCTTGCCGACGGCAGGACGTATGTGCCGCACGGTGGCGGTGTCGCTGATCGCGGGGGTGCGTCGCAGCGAATCCACCGAAGAGATCGAGGCGCGGGTGGCCGACCTGCCGCGCGGCGATCAGGTGCTGATCGTGGGCACGACGCTGGGCGGGCTGTTCCTTTTGTCGTTGATCGCCGCGCAGTTCGGGCTGATCGGGCTGGCGCTGTATCTGCTGGCCATCGTCTTCATCGTGAACTGATCGCGGGCACCGGGCGGCCTTTCTGTCCAAATCTGCGGCGGCGTCCTTGAATGCCGCCGTATGCAGTTGATACTTCGAGAAAAATTCAAGCCGGGTTGATCCGGCGCGAACGGACGCCCGTAAACCAGGTACATGCAGCCTGTGGGAGACGTACCATGGAATTCGGACTTGGACTTCTGACTTTCGGCACGCTCGGCTTTGGCGTTGCCTTCGGATACATCAGCGTGCGTGCGATGGAGAAACGGCGGGGCATGAACCTGCCGAAGTCGTCCCTGTCGCGTGACGGCATCGAGGAGCGGCGTCGCGCGGGTCAGCCAGGCTGAACGCCGCACGGATCGCCGGACCGGGAGGCCGGGATCGGGCCGCTGCGCTGGCGTCGGCCCGGTTTCCCTTGGGCGCCGCAACACGTCCGCCGGATGGCGCGGCGCAAAAAAAAAGGCCGAGACAAAGCTCGGCCTAAGTCCAACAGGGAGGTAAGGAGAGCAGGCATCGCCCGCTGCGTCCTTGAACTGGAGATAGGACTGGGACGCTGACGGATCAAGCAGGATTGCCCGATTTCCGTGCAAGTCTGGCATGCGTCTGTTGCATGACTGCCTGTTCAGGCATCACCTTGCGCATCGCGCAGGCGTTGGCGTCGCGCGATGATCTCTTCCGTCACGAAATCGCGGAAGGCCGAGATGCGCTTGGACTGGCGCAGTTCCTCGGGGTAGGCGAGGAACACCGGGATCTCGGCGGATTCTTCCTCGGGCAGGACGCGCACGATCGAGGGGAAGTCCTCGATCACATAGTCGGGCAGCACGCCGACACCCAGGTGATTCAGGACCGCCTGCAGCACACCGAAATAGTTGTTGATCGTCAGCATCGACGCGGGTTCCTGCGTCATCAGGTGCTGCACGAAGGTCGCCCCTGCGCTGACCTGGGCCGAGTTGGTGCGCTGGCAGATCAGGCGGTGGCGGGCAAGGTCGGCCAGCGTTTCCAGCGGTCCGGCCTTTCCCAGATACTGCGGCGTCGCGTAGAGCCGCATGTGCACCGTCATCAGGCGCTTGCGGATCAGGTCGGCCTGGCTGGGTTCCTTCATGCGGATGGCCACGTCGGCCTCGCGCATGGGCAGGTCCAGCACGCGCTCGTCCAGGATCAGGTCGATCTTGAGGTTGGGATACTGGTCGTAGAGCGCGGCCAGGCGCGGCGCGAGCCAGAGCGACCCGAAGCCCATGGTCGTGGTCACGCGCAGGTCGCCGAACACCTCTTCCTCGCTGTCGC
>CAYYOE010000607.1:0-1588 GCA_964473055.1 uncultured Rhodobacterales bacterium
CGCCCCATCGGCCAGCCGCTTTGGTGACGTCAGCGCGCGTTCAACCGTCGCAATGACCTGACGGGATAAAGTGCAGACCACAGTCGGTGCGGCGGCTGACCGCGGCCATCCGCTGCCCTATGTTGTGCAAGTCGCGGTTCATCCAACTCAGAAGCCTTTGGGACCACCGAGGGCCGCAAGGTTGGCGTCGTGTGATCCGCGCCAACGACACTAACCTACATCCCCGCCCGCAACGACCGCACGGCCGCGCGATAGGCGGCCAGGATCGCATCGCGCCGGATGTGGCGCCCGCCCTGCACCATGTGCCGTCCGGCAGCCCAGACATCGGCCACCATCCCACTGTCGCCCGCGAAGGCAAAGGCGTCCAGAACCGTGTCGCCGCGCAGCCCCTCCAGATCGGGGTGGTCCATGTCCAGCGCCACCAGGTCGGCCCATTCCCCCGGCGCGATCACGCCGCCCCCGCGCCCGGCGGCCCGCGCGCCGCCCGCGGCTGCCGCCTGCAGCAATCGCCGCCCGGTGGACATGTCGGCCGTGGCCAGCGCCGCGCGGCTGTGGTCGCGCAGACGCTGGGTGGTGTCGAGTTGGCGGATCTCCTCGGCCAGCGAGATGCGGATGTTGCTGTCCGACCCCAGCGCGATCGCCCCGCCCGCCCCCAGCCACCGCACCCCGTCGAAGATGCCGTCGCCAAGGGAGGCCTCGGTCAGCGGGCAGAGGCCCGCCACCGCCCCCGTGGCGGCCAGCGCCAAAGTCTCGGGCGGGTGCATCTGCGTAAGGTGGATCAGGCACCAGCGGGGCGACAGGGGCAGGTTCGCCAGCGCCCAGTCCACGGGCCGCGCGCCGAAGGCCGCCTGCACCTCGTCCACCTCGGCCAGGGTTTCGGCCAGGTGCATGTGGATCGGCGCATCGGGGCGCAGCGCGGCCAGCGCGGGCAGGTCAGCGGGCGGGACCGCGCGCAGGGAATGCGGCGCAATCCCCAGCACCGTGTCACGCGGCAGGCCGGCCACCGCACGGGCCGCGCCATCGACCAGCCGGGCAAAGCCATCCGGGTCGGTGCCAAAGCGCACCTGCCCCGGCCCCAGCGCCCGCCCGTCGCAGCCGCCGAAGCGATAGGCGACCGGCAACAGCGTCAGGCCGATGCCTGACGTTTCGGCCGCCGCCGCGATCCTCGCCGACATCTCGGCTGGGTCGGCATAGGGACTGCCGCCGGGCTGGTGGTGCAGGTAGTGGAATTCGACGTTGGTGGCATAGCCCGCTTCCAGCATCTCCATCTGCACGAAGGCGGCGATGGCCTGCACCTGATCGGGCGTGATCCGGTCGAGGAAGCGGAACATCAGTTGGCGCCACGTCCAGAAGCTGTCGGTGGCCGATGCGCCGCGCCGTTCGGTCAGGCCCGCCATGGCACGCTGGAAGGCATGGGAATGGGCGTTGGCGGGCGCGGGCATCAGCACGCCGACCGCCTGCGCATCCGTCGGGCGCGGGGCGGGGCCTGCCGCCACGATCCGGCCATCCGCGCCGACCTGAACCAGCACGTCCGCCTGCCACCCATCCGCCAGAAGCGCCTGGTCCGCCCAGATGTGCTGCATCGCGT
>CAYYOE010000608.1:0-1587 GCA_964473055.1 uncultured Rhodobacterales bacterium
TACCGGGCCGAGCCGTTGCAGGCGGTGCTGCCCGGTGTCGCCCTGCAGGAGTTGTGGGCCATCGTCGGTGTGGCGGAAACGGCGCTGGTCGCGGTGTCGGGCATGGTGGTGGTGACGGCCCTTCTGGGAATGGCTGCGATGATCCTTGCGGGGCTGGAATCGCGGCGGCGCGAACTGGCGATCCTGCGGTCGGTCGGCGCGGGGCCGGGCACACTGATGGGGCTGCTGGTAGGCGAGAGCGTGCTGATCGCGGCAGCAGGGGCTGTGCTTGGGGTGGCCCTGGCCTATGTGGGCCTTGCGGCCGTTCGACCTTGGGTCGATGCGACCTGGGGCCTATATCTGCCACTGGGCGGGCTGACGACGCGCGACGCCGCCGTTCTGGGCGCGGTGGTGATGGGCGGCGGATTGGTGGGCCTCGTCCCGGCTGTGCGGGCCTACCGGATGTCGCTGGCCGACGGGATGACGGTGCAGGGCTAGGCGTGGGCAGGGACAGGAGAACGTGATGCGCGCGACACGACGGGGATTGATCGGGCGGGGTCTGGCCGGCGCGGCCGCGACACTGCTTCTGCCGCGCGCGGGAGGTGCCGACGAGGTGGTGACGCTGGACTGGCGCGACCTCGTGCCCGAGGGCAGCCAGCAGAGCCTCTTGTGGGAGACATTGCAGGGCATCGGCATCGTCGAGCACGGGACATTCTCTTCTCCCTTCAGCCAGGAAGAGGCCAGCGCGGTCACGACCGAATTCAACGGCAGGCGGGTCCGCATTCCGGGCTACGTCGTGCCGCTGGACTACGAACTTGCGGTGACCGAATTCATCCTGGTCCCCTATATCGGGGCCTGCATCCATGTGCCCCCGCCACCCGCGAACCAGCTGGTCTGGGTGACGACCGAGACGCCCTACGAGGTGCCCGCGATCTTTGCGCCGGTCTGGGTCGAGGGGATGTTCGGGACGATGGCCACGGAGACCGAACTGGCCGAGATCGGCTATGTGCTGGCCGCCGACCGGATTGCGGACTACGAGGGCTGACCTCGGCGCGGGATTACGCCGCGCACAGGGGGCTGTCTGCCCCCTGCGCCGCCCCCGTTCCGGGTGCGGCTACCCCCGAGGATATTTGGACCACGTCGAAGCGGGGCGACCTGCGAACGAGGGGGCGGGCGCGCACGGCTTGACCCCTGGCGGCGGATCGCCTACCTGACATGCCATCGCGGGCGTTGTGTAATGGTAAGACCCTAGCCTTCCAAGCTAGAGACGCGGGTTCGATTCCCGCCGCCCGCTCCATCCCGCCAGCCGGACCGGCCAGCCACCCGGAACCCGCGGAATGTGCCGCGACCGCGCGTCACCCCCCTTGGGATGGTGCCCGGCATTGCCGTGCCTGCGCACCCTTGCTAACGCTGTCGTCCGACCGGGGTGAGCCGGGGGAGAACGATGGCCGATACCACCACGAGCGACGAGCGACCGAAGTCGCGCCGTGTCGCGGCGCTGTCGGGGCTGTGGCCCTTCGTGCGTCCCTACCGCGGGCTGATGGCGCTGGCCATCGCGGCGCTGGTGCTGACGGCGATGGTGTCGCTGGTGCTGCCGCTGGCGGTGCG
>CAYYOE010000609.1:0-1581 GCA_964473055.1 uncultured Rhodobacterales bacterium
TGAGCGGCCTGCTCGACCCGATGGTCGTCAGCCCCGCCTTCGCGGCGGTGCTGGCCCTTGTGATCGGGCGCTATGCCAGTCCGCCCCTGCCGCGCTGGACAGGCGGTGGTTGGCGGCTGGGGCTGACGTTGATGGCACTGGGCGCGGCAACGGTGGCGCTGTGCACCTGGCTGGCCGTGCGGCTGTTCCGCCTTATGACGCCGGTCGCCGTGCCCGGGCGCGACCCGGCCGCGGCAGCGCCGGCAGGGCCGGTCGATCCGGGGCAGCAGGTGGTCGACGCCGTGGGCGCGGTCGTCCAGACCGGCTTTGCCATCGGCGGCTTCATCCTGGGCGCGATGGTCGTCATGGTCGCATCGCTGGCGACCTCGGTGTTCGGGTTCGGCATCGGTGCCTCGGTCGGGCTTGGACGCGAAAGGCAGGATCCGGCATGAAGCGCCTCATCGAAAAGGGCCTGATGTTCGGGAACCTTATCCCGGTGGACAGCCCCGCTCTGGTCGACCGCTACAACCGCGCGCTGAAGCACCTGACGGGCAGGACCACCAGCCTGACGGATTTCCACATCGACCTGTCGGGATACTCGCCCGAGGTGGGCGACGACCTGGGCGATCAGGCCTACCTGAACCACGACGGAGCCAACCGGCAGTTCATCCTGCTGACCACCGCGCAGAAATCCGCGCCGCTGCTGAACGCGCGCTTTTCCACCTCGCGCCCCATCCTGCGCCGCTGGATCGAGGCGAACGAACCCGCGCTGTTCGCGCTGACCACCCGCGATGCGGTGGCGGGCGAACTGGTAGGGTCGGTCTTCGACATCTCCACCCCGGCACGCCTGTTCGACATGCACCGCGTCACGGTCGAGGCCGACACCACCGGCGGCCATGTGGCGGGCGCGCGCGAACTGGCCGCGCGGATCGACACGTTCCGCACCCGGGCGGACGCCTGGTGGGACGACGTCCTGATCGCCGAGATGATCGGGCTGGCCCGCGAAACCGGCGATGTCACCCGCCACCCGGTGGACCTGAAGGCCCTGACCGTGGACAAGGGCAACTTCTGGACCAGCCATTTCGGCGGGCTCTACCTGTTTCGCGACGTGCCCCATCCCGGGGTCATCGTCTGCGGCGATCCGGGCACGCTCGGCCCCTTGCCGGTCGAGCGGGTCATTGCGCTGTCCGACCGGAACCGCGTGGCGAACTTCCTTGAAGTCAACGGGTTGGTCGAGCCGGTCGTCCGCGCGCTGAATGCCGACAACACCCTCATCCTGCAGCAGAAGATCGACTTCATCCTGGTCGATGTCGCCGCCACCCTGGGTCTGTCGCCCGAAGGCGTGACCCGCCGCGACCTGCGGCGGATGGCCCAGACGCTGGGCAGTGCCCTGCCCCCCGAGGTCGAGGCCTTGCAGGCGATCATCCGCTGGGCGCAGGGCGGCGGGCCGTGGCCGCAGATCACCTCGTCGCATCCGGCCTACTTCTACATGCTGCGCGCCGGGTCGCATCCTGACCGCGACCTGGTGAACATGCTTCTGTCGGAACTGACACCGCTCGACTTCCGGCAGATGTTCATCTGCCACAAGGAACTGTTCTACGC
>CAYYOE010000610.1:0-254 GCA_964473055.1 uncultured Rhodobacterales bacterium
TGAACATCAAGCGCGGCGCATCCAGCCATTCGGCCTATGACCTGCGCGACCCGAATTCCGACCGCGTGGAGCGGCACACGCTGGCGGTGCTGGTGGACAACGAACCGGGCGTGCTGGCGCGCGTCATCGGGCTGTTTTCCGGACGGGGCTACAACATCGAGAGCCTCACCGTGGCCGAGACCGACCACACCGGGCACCGGTCGCGGATCACCGTGGTCACGACCGGCACGCCCGCCGTGATCGAGCAGATCAAG
>CAYYOE010000610.1:264-1570 GCA_964473055.1 uncultured Rhodobacterales bacterium
AGCTCGGCCGGCTTGTGCCGGTGCACGAGGTGCACGACCTGACGGTCGAGGGCGCCTCGGTCGAGCGGGAACTGGGTCTGTTCAAGGTGGCAGGCACCGGCGACAAGCGGGTCGAGGCGCTGCGGTTGGCCGACATCTTCCGGGCCAATGTGGTGGACACGACGCTGGAAAGCTTCGTGTTCGAGATCACCGGTGCGCCCGAGAAGATCGACGCCTTCGCCGACCTGATGCGCCCCCTGGGCCTGGTCGAGGTGGCGCGGACCGGGGTTGCGGCGCTGGCGCGCGGGTCGGTCTGACCCCTTCGGTCCTGCGGGAAACCCCGGCGCCCGGGAGCAGGCGGCGCCGGGGTCGGTGACGGGGCGGTAGCGCCCGGGTCAGCCGCCGATCAGGCCTGTGGCGACTGCGGCTTCGAGTTCTTCGGGATCGACCACCCCATCGCCGTTCGTGTCGATCAAGGCAAAGCCATCTTCGGTCAGGTCCGGAAAGGCCGCCTGCAACTCGGCGAACGAGAAGACGCCATCCCCGTCGGTGTCCTCGACGGTCTGTGCGAAGGCGGCGCCAGTCGTCAGGCCGAGCGCGGCCACCAGGGCAAGTGCCTGTTTCATCGTCGTTTCTCCATCTCTCTGGTCGGGACTGCCTCGTCCCGTGTGTGAGATGGGACCGGGGGTGCGGGCAGCGCAAGACAGGCCGGTCGATGTGGTCGGAGGCGCGCGGCGGCTTGCCGTTTCGGGGGCGGACGGCGCGCGGCGAACCGCCGGATGCGGGTCTGTCTGCGGCCTCGGCGGACCATTGCCATCGCCGGGCCCGTCCTATCGGCGGGATCGGGTGGCGCGTCGATCACGAACCGGAGATCGCCCTTGCGCGCTTCGAAGGCCTCAGACCGAGGCGGTTCCCGCGATGTATCCGGCGTAGACCAGCAGCATCATGGCGCCCACGATTCGTCCGAAGCCGTGGAAGCGCCAGATCACCAGCGCAAGCGCCAACGACACTGCAAGCATGAAGGGCACGTCAAGCGTCATGAACCGCGCCTCGACCGGGATCGGTGCGACCAGCGCGGTGATCCCGAGGATCGAGAGCACGTTGAAGATGTTCGACCCGATCACGTTGCCCAGCGCAATGTCGCGCTGGCCCTTTATCGCGGCGGCAATCGTGGTGGCGAGTTCCGGCAGGCTGGTGCCCACGGCCACGATCGTCAGGCCTATCACGGCTTCGCTGACGCCGAAGGTGCGCGCGATCTCGGTCGCGCTGTCGACCAGGAACCGCGCCCCGGCGACCAGTGCGACAAGCCCTACCAGGACCAGCGCCA
>CAYYOE010000611.1:0-1563 GCA_964473055.1 uncultured Rhodobacterales bacterium
TTGCCAAGGTAAGGGTCGTGAGTTCGAATCTCATCGCCCGCTCCAGATTATCAGTAGCATGACAGGCTGCCGGACCGGGCAATCCCGCATACCATCGGCGGCCCCGGCCAGGTCGATCGACGCGGGAAACCGGTCGGACCGGCAAGGTTCACGTCGGCCACATCAGCGGCATGGCAGGTCGGAAGTCCGCTGGCGCCTCCCTTCCCGAGGCAAACTTGACACTTCCAGCATCGCTGGCCCTCGGATCGCTTCAGACCAGCATCGCTTGCGTCTGACGGAACTTCGGGCAACGCTCGACGTCAGCTTTCACCCACCCGGAAACGGCCCATGCCCAGACCCCAGACCGCCAGTCCTGCCGCGCTCGCAGTGTTCCTTGCTGCGGCCCTGGCCCTTTCCGCATCTGCCCAGGACATGAACGAAACCGGCTGGCGTGACATGGCGACATCGCTCGACCGTGCCCGGGTCGACCGGGCTTGGGCGGTCTTCGACAATCTTCTGCCTCGGGTCCATACGGCGGGACCGACCGAGGACCGCATCGCGCTTGACGCTGCGCTCGCTGCCCCATCCCGCCCTTTCGAGGCCTCCGAACTGGTTGGCAACTGGCGCTGCCGCACGATCAAGCTGGGCGGCATCGGCGGCGGCATTACCGCCTATGGCTGGTTTGCCTGCCGGGTGGACCCCGAGGAAGGCGTGCTGTGGTTCGAGAAGCTGACGGGCTCGCAACGCAGCAGCGGCGCGATCCACGACGACGCGCCCGACCGGATGATCCTGCTGGGTGCGCTGCATTACCATGACGAGGCGCCGATGCCCTATTCCGGCCCCGACGGCGACGACCCCGACCGGCGCAACATGCCCGGCATCGTCACGATGCGGGGCGAGGGCGCGCTGATCCTGTTCCCCGAACCGCATTACGAGAGCGAGGCGGACCTGCTGCACATGGTCCGCCCCTGACAGGCCCTATTCGGCCGCCTCGGCGTAGTCTTCCAGCGGCGGGCAGGTGCAGACAAGGTTCCGGTCGCCGAACACATTGTCCACCCGGTTGACCGGCGGCCAGTACTTGTCCACCCGGAATGCGCCCTTGGGGAAACACCCCTGTTCGCGCGTGTAAGGGCGGTCCCAGTCGCCCACCAGATCCTCGACTGTATGCGGCGCGCGCTTCAGCGGGTTGTTCTGCGCGTCCATGCGACCGTCCTCGATTGCGCGGATCTCCTCGCGGATCGCCAGCATCGCGTCGCAGAAGCGGTCCAACTCGGCCTTGGTCTCGGATTCGGTCGGCTCCACCATCAGCGTGCCCGCCACGGGCCAGCTCATCGTGGGCGCGTGGAACCCGGCATCGACCAGCCGCTTGGCGATGTCGTCCACCGTCACGCCCGCCGACTGGAACGGCCGCACGTCCAGGATGCACTCGTGCGCCACGCGGCCGTCGCGGCCCCGGTACAGCACGTCATAGGCGCCCTGCAGCCGCGCCGCGATGTAGTTGGCGTTCAGGATCGCGACCTTGGTCGCCTGCGTCAGCCCCTCGCCCCCCATCAGGAGGCAATATGCCCAGGAAATCGGCAGGAT
>CAYYOE010000612.1:0-1561 GCA_964473055.1 uncultured Rhodobacterales bacterium
GCCGCGGTCTATGGCGAGGAGGTGAAGTTCGGCGGCGGCAAGGTGATCCGCGACGGGATGGGCCAGTCGCAGCGCACGCGGGCGGAAGGGGCGGTGGACACCGTCATCACCAATGCGCTGATCGTGGACCATACCGGCATCGTGAAGGCCGACGTCGGCCTGCGCGACGGGCGCATCCACAGGATCGGCAAGGCGGGCAACCCCGACACGCAGCCGGGCGTCAACATCATCATCGGGCCGGGGACCGAGGCCATCGCGGGCGAGGGGCGGATCCTGACGGCGGGCGGGCTGGATGTGCACATCCACTTCATCTGCCCGCAGCAGATCGACGATGCGCTGCATTCCGGCCTGACGACGATGCTGGGGGGCGGCACGGGGCCTGCGCATGGCACGCTCGCCACCACCTGCACGCCGGGGCCATGGCACATCATGCGGATGATGCAGGCGGCCGATGCGTTCCCGATGAACCTGGCCTTTGCGGGCAAGGGCAATGCGTCACGCCCCGCGGGGCTGGAGGAACAGGTGCGCGCGGGCGCGGCGGCGCTGAAGCTGCACGAGGACTGGGGCACCACGCCCGGCGCCATCGACTGCTGCCTGTCGCTCGCCGATGCCATGGACGTGCAGGTGATGATCCACACCGACACGCTGAACGAAAGCGGGTTCGTGGAGAACACGCTCGCCGCCATCGGGGGTCGGACGATCCACGCCTTCCATACCGAAGGGGCGGGGGGCGGGCACGCGCCCGACATCATCAAGGTGGTCAGCCACCCCAACGTGATCCCGTCGTCGACCAACCCGACGATGCCCTACACGGTGAACACGCTGGAAGAACACCTCGACATGCTGATGGTGTGCCACCACCTGGACCGGTCGATCCCCGAGGACGTGGCCTTTGCCGAAAGCCGCATCCGCAAGGAGACCATCGCGGCCGAGGACATCCTGCACGATATGGGGGCGTTTTCCATCATGGCATCGGACAGCCAGGCGATGGGGCGCGTGGGCGAGGTGATCATCCGCACCTGGCAGACGGCGCACAAGATGAAGGTCCAGCGCGGACGGCTGGCCGAGGAACAGGGCGACAACGACAACGTCCGGGTGCGCCGCTACATCGCGAAGTACACGATCAACCCGGCCATCGCGCATGGCCTGAGCCGCCATGTGGGGTCGGTCGAAGAGGGCAAGCGGGCCGATCTGGTGCTGTGGAACCCGGCGTTCTTTGGCGTGAAGCCGGAAATGGTGCTGATCGGCGGCACCATCGTGGTGGCGCAGATGGGCGACCCGAACGCATCCATCCCGACACCGCAGCCGGTGCATACCCGGCCGATGTTCGGGGCCTTCGGGCGGTCGGTGGAACGCTCGGCGGTGGTGTTCGCGTCGAAGGCCGGGATCGCGGCGGGGATCGCCGGGGCCTATGGCATCGCCAAGGACGTGATCGCCGCCGAGAACACGCGCGGCATCGGCAAGGCGGACATGGTCCACAACGCCTTGATGCCCCGGATCGAGGTGCACCCCGAAACCTACGAGGTGCGCGCCGACGGCGAGTTGCTGACCTGCGAACCGG
>CAYYOE010000613.1:0-1558 GCA_964473055.1 uncultured Rhodobacterales bacterium
GGCGGGGCTGGTCCCAGGCGGCGAAGTCGAGGCCCGGGGTCAGGGTGATGGCGTCTTCCGGGCAGGTGGCTTCGCACAGGCCGCATTGCACGCAGGCGGTTTCCGTGAAGCGCAGTTCGGGCCGGTCGGGGTTGTCGGACAGCGCGCCCGCCGGGCAGGCGGAGGTGCAGGCGTGGCACAGGGTGCAGGCCAATGGGTCGACCAGGACGCCACCGAAGGGCGCACCGGGGGCGAGCGCGATCCGGTCGGCGGGCAGGGGCGCTGTGCGGTTCATCTCGGACAGGGCCAGGACCAGGAGGCCGCGCTTGTCGGTCGGGGGCAGGAAGGCCGAGGGCGTGGCGTGTGCCGGCAGGCGGGGCAGGGCGTGCAGGTCGGCATCGAGCGCGTCGGGGTCGTCGGTCTGCAGGAGCATCGGCGCGGGGTGGCCCAGGGGCGCGGCGATCTCGGCCATCAGTGCGAGGGTAGACTGCAGGCCCGCGATGTCATGCGTCGGACGGGAGCGGCCCAGGAGGGCGACCTGTCCGGCACCGTAGGCCAGGGCAGCCGCCATGACCTCGGGGCCGATCTGGGTGATCTCGTTGACGGCCAGCGGGAGGACATGGGCCGGGAGGCCGCGGCCGTAGCGGGCGGAGGCGTCGATCAGAGGCTCGCCATGGTCGGCGTCGTGGAACAGGACGATCGGGGCCGATTTGCCGCCCGCCCGGTGCCAGGCCCCGAGCCCCGCGCGCAGGCGTTCGGCCAGGGTGGCGGCATCGGGCAGGGCGTAGCTGGCGGCCCCGGTCGGGCAGGCGGCGGCGCATTGTCCGCAGCCCGCGCAGATCATAGGGTCGATCGCCACGCCGTCGCCCGCGGGCTGGATCGCCCCGGTCGGGCAGAGCGACAGACAGCGCGTGCAGCCGGTGATGCGGTTGCGCGCATGCGCGCAGATCTCGGCGGTGAAGTCGATGTAGCGGGGCCGGTCGAAGGTGCCGACGAGCGTGGCGGCGCGGCGCAGGCTGTCGGCGACGGCCGCAGGATTGCCCGGGTCGGCGCGCAGGTAGCCGGGGCGCAGGTCGTGCGCGGGAAACAGCGGCGTGCCGCCGGTCAGGTCGACCACGAGGTCGGCGCGCGAGATCGCGCCGTCGCGCGTGTCGCCGAACGAAAGGTGGCGGCGCGAGGACGGGTCGGGCGCGGCGAAGGCATCCACCGTCAGCTCGAACGCGCCGAGGTGCCCCGTGGCTGTCCGGATGCGCCCCTGCAATACGGGGAACCGGGTCTGACGTGGCGGGGCGACCCTGGCGCCGGGGGTCAGAAGGACGGTGATGTTCAGGCTGTCGGCGAGGGTGCGCGCCGCCTCGATCACGCTGTCGTCGCGGCCCAGCAGCAGGGCCACGCCGCGGCTTTCCATCGTGACCAGCGAAAACGGGGCCGGTTCCACCGCGGCGGCGGCCAGGAGCGCGGCCATCTTGGGGCCGGAGTCGCGCGCCTGCCCGGTCCAGCCGGCGGTTTCGCGGATGTTGGCGAAGGCCACGCGGTCGGCGGCGCCTTCGGCCTCGGCCAGTTCGCGAAACAGCGGCGC
>CAYYOE010000614.1:0-1556 GCA_964473055.1 uncultured Rhodobacterales bacterium
TCCTTGTCGCCGCCGCCGTATTTCATCGTCTCGTCGAAGCCGTTCACCGCCTGGATCGCGTCGCGGTAGGCGCTGGCATTCGCCCCGCACCAGGTGCGCCGGACGGGGCTGGCAAGCTCGAAGGCCGCCAGCACCGGGCGCGGCAGTGGCGCGGACTTCAGCCAGGTCGTGACCCGGTCGAACGCCCCCGCCCGCGCCAGCCAGCCGCGATCGAACACCTGGCCTGACGTGACGTCGTCCTCTGTCATCGCCGCAGTGGGCCCCGCTGGAAGGCGGATCATGCTGCCGGTGGCGTAGCGGCGGGGATGGGCCAGCTCGACATGACGGGCAATGAAGCCCGGGTGCAGCAGGCAGTCGCCATCGGTGAAGATCAGGAAATCGGCGTCCGACGTCGCGATGGCGCGGTTCACAATCGCCCATTTCTCGAACCCCGTATCGGGGTGCCAGACATGGCGCAGTGGCAGTTCGGGGTGTTCGGCTGAGAAGGCGTCGATCACGGCGCGCGTCTCGGGTCCCGACCCGTCGTCCGCCATGCAGACCGACCCCGGGCGCAGCCTCTGGCCCGCAATGCCGAGCAGAGTCAGCCGCAGGGCGCGCGGGCTGTTGTAGGTGGCGACGATCAGTTCGGTCCGCATGGCGGCCGGATTACGCCCCTGCCTTGCGCGCGGCAAGGGTCACAGCGGAAGCGCGGTGGTCGCCTTGATCTCCTCCATGCTCAGAAGTGCGGTCACGTTGTGGACCTTCACCTCGGAAATCAGCGCCTGGTAGAAGGCGTCATAGGCCCGCGCATTGGCCACCCGCACCTTCAGGATATAGTCGATGTCCCCCGCCAGGCGGTGTGCTTCCTGCACCTCGGGGCGCGCGCGCACGGCGGCCAGGAACCGGCGCTGCCACTCGGCCTCGTGCTCGGACGTGCGGATCAGCACGAAGAAACAGGCCTCGAACCCCAGCTTCTCGGCGTCGAGGATCACCGTCTGCGCGCCGATCACGCCGGCATCGCGCAGCTTCTTCACGCGGTTCCAGACGGGGGTCTTGGACGAACCGACGTTCCTGGCGATGTCGTCCAGCGACTGCCCCGCATCGCGTTGCAGTTCGGAAAGGATCTTTCGGTCCAGCGCATCCAGGCGGACGGGCATTCGCGTTTCTCCCCGGGGGTGGTCCGGGTGTCCCGTCATCGGGGGAAACCGGAACGATCTTCCTTATCAGCGCCGCACGATGGCGCCAGACAGAACATTTGTCCTATATTCGCGGGGCATTCAACAGGATTCCCGCCATGCGCCACTTTCCCGTCTTCATCGATCTGGCCGGTCGCCGCGTGGTGCTGGCGGGCGGCGGCGATGCGGCGCTGGCCAAGCTGCGGCTTCTGATGAAGACCGAAGCGCGGATCACCGTCTTTGCCGCCGACGCCGCGCCCGAGATTGCGGGTTGGGCGGCGGCCGGCCGCCTGACGCTTGTGCCACGCGCGTTCGGCCCCGGCGATGCGCTGTGCGCGGTGCTGGCCTATGCCGCGACCGATGACGCAGCCGAGGATGCGCGCGTGGCCGCCCTGATGCGCG
>CAYYOE010000615.1:0-1551 GCA_964473055.1 uncultured Rhodobacterales bacterium
ACGTCGGGGTGCAGGTTGTTCATCAGCATCCGCATCGCGGCCTCGGCGCCCCAGGTGCGCGCGGTCCGTTCGGGCCCGGTCGGGGGGAAGATGTCGCGCAGGTTGTGGCGAGGGTCGGTCATCGGGGCCTCCATCGGATGGGTCAGGTCAGCGCGCCCGACCGCGCCAGGCGGTCGAGGTCGGCCAGGCAGGCGGCGAGGGTGGCGCACAAGGCGGTGGCGCGGGCGGGGTCGTAGGCCCAGGGCGGGGCCTCTGCGGTCAGGTAGGCGCGTTGCGCCAGTTCCATCTGGATGGCGTGGGTGCCTTCGACGGGGCGGCCGTAGTGCCGTGTCGTCCAGCCGCCACGGAACCGGCCGTTCACCACATGCCCGCCGGGGGCCTGCGCGCAGTGCCTGGCCACCGTCGCCTCGACCAGTGGCGCGCAGGTCGCGCCCCCATCGGTGCCGATGGAAAACAGCGGCAACTCCCCCTCGAACAGGAACGGGATGCGTGACCGGATCGAGTGGCAGTCCCACAGAATCGCCACGCCATGAAGGGCGCGCACCCGTGCGACCTGGGCCGCCAGCGCGGTGTGATAGGGGGCGTGCCACAGCGCGGTGCGGGTGGCGATCTCGTCGCTGCCCGGTTCCTGCCCCGGCTTCCAGATCGGGTGGCCGTCGAAATCGGTCAGCGGGCACAGGCCCGTCGTCGCCTGCCCGGGATACAGCGACGCGCCCCCCGGATCGCGGTTCGCGTCGATGGCGTAGCGGTGGACGGTCGCACGCACGACCGTCGCGCCGGTCAGAAGGCCATCATACAGCCGCGCGATGTGCCAGTCGGTATCGGCCAGCCCGCGCCCCCGGTCGTTCAGCCGTGCCAGCAGGTCCTCGGGCAGCCAGGTGCCGCCGTGGGGCTGGCCCAGGATCACCGGGCCGTCGCCGGGGATGACCTCGACCGGGGTCATGCCGACAGGTCCGGCAGGTCCACGCCCGCCGCTTGCGCGATGGCGCCCGAGGCGACCAGCCGCGCCGCGGCCTCGATATCCGGGGCAAGGTAGCGGTCCTCGCTCAGGGTCGCCACTTCGGCCCGCAGCCGGGCGAGTACGGCGCGCAACGGCGCCGATGTCAGCAGGGGCGCGCGGAACTCCACCCCCTGTGCGGCGCACATCAGTTCCACGCCGAGGATGCGCGCCAGGTTCTCGGCCATCGGTCCCAGTCGGCGCGCGCCATGGGCGGCCATGCTGACGTGGTCTTCCTGGTTGGCGCTGGTGGGCGTGGAATCCGTCACCGTGGGGTTCGCGAGGTGCTTGTTCTCGCTCATCAGCGCCGCCGTCGTGACCTCGGCGATCATCAGGCCCGAATTCAGGCCGGGGTTCGGCGTCAGGAACGGCGGCAGGTCGTGGTTCAGGGTCGGGTCCACCATCAGCGCCACCCGCCGCTGGGCGATGGCCCCGATCTCGGCCAGCGCCAGCGCGATCATGTCGGCGGCAAACCCCACCGGTTCGGCGTGGAAGTTGCCGCCCGACACGATCTGCCCGTCCGACAGCACCAGCGGATTGTCCGTGGCGGCGTT
>CAYYOE010000616.1:0-1547 GCA_964473055.1 uncultured Rhodobacterales bacterium
TCAGTTCCACCCGGGTCTGCAACCTCACCACGGGCAATCCCATCTCCCGTGCCCGCGCGCAGGCCAGGTCCACCAGCAGGCGGGCCAGGCCCTGCCCGCGCGCGACATCGGCCACGGCCAGCTTGCCCAGATACAGGTGCCCTTCGCCGGGCGTCAGGGTCACACAGGCCAGGGCCGGGTCGCCGACCACCCAGACCTCCCCTTCGGTCGCCGCACGGGCCATGCCCGCCAGATCCAGCCGGTGGATCGAGGACGGCGGGTCCACCACCCCGTCCATGACGGCGAACGCCGCGCGGACCAGCTCAAGCGCCTCCACCAGCCCCGGATCGCCCGGCCCCAACCTGCGCGGGGTCATGCCAGGCTCTCCAAGAGCCCCCGCGCCGAGTTCGACCGCGGCACCCACAGCCCACGGTCGATCGCCTCGATCAACCGTCCCGCGATGTCCCGCAGGGCGGGGGCGTTCGCGTCCGCCAGGAACGCCCGCACGTCCTCATCCTCCAGATAGGCCGCGTGGACCGCATCGAAGTGATGCCCCCGGACCGCCCCCGTCGTGGCCGCAAAGGCGAACAGATAGTCCACCGTCGCCGCCATCTCGAACGCGCCCTTGTAGCCGTGGCGCCGCACCCCCGCGATCCACTTGGGGTTCACCACGCGGCTGCGGACCACCCGGGCAATCTCGTCCTCCAGCGCGCGGATCACCGGGCGTTCGGGGCGGGAGTGGTCGTTGTGCCAGACCGGCACCGCCCGGCCCTGCAGGGACAGGACAGCCGCCGCAGCACCCCCTTCGAACTGATAGTAGTCGTCGGAATCGAGCAGGTCGTGTTCCCGGTTGTCCTGGTTCTGGACGATCCCCTCCACCGTCGTCAGCCGCGTCGCAAAGGCGTCGCGCGCGGCAACCCCCTCGGCTTGCGCGCCATAGGCATAGCCGCCCCAGTCGAGATAGGCCGCCCCCAGATCGGCGGTATCGGCCCACAACCGCTCGTCGATCAGCGCCTGCAACCCCGCGCCATAGGCGCCGGGTTTCGACCCGAACACCCTGAACTGCCCCTCGGCGCCCTCGGTCCTCGCCCTTGCCGCCGCAGGGTTCAGGTCATCGGGCTCGTCCAGCGCCATCACCGCCCGCGCGGCCCGGTCCACCAGCGCGATCTGGTCGGGGAAGGCATCGCGGAAGAAGCCCGACACGCGCAGCGTCACGTCCACCCGGGGGCGGCCCAGCGCCGTGACGGGGATGATCTCGAACCCTGTCACCCGGCGGCTGGCCGGGTCCCAGACCGGGCGCACCCCCATCAGCGCCAGCGCCTGCGCGATGTCGTCGCCCCCGGTGCGCATGTTGGCGGTGCCCCAGGCGGTGACCAGCAGCGCGCGCGGCCAATCGCCCTCGCGCTGCATATGCGCCTCGACCAGCAGGCACGCGGACGCCCAGCCCAAGGCCCAGGCGGCGGGGGTCGGCACCGCGCGGCTGTCCACCGAGTAGAAGTTGCGCCCCGTGGGCAGCACCTCGGGCTTGCCCCGCGTGGGGGCACCCGACGGACCGGGCGGGATCGCCA
>CAYYOE010000617.1:0-1546 GCA_964473055.1 uncultured Rhodobacterales bacterium
GGGCAGCGGATGGCGTTCGGGCCTGACGGGTGTCCCCCGGACACCCATCCGGGCGGCCCTCACCACCGGCCAGCCGCTTTGGGGACACCGGCGCGCGTTCAACCGTCGCAATGACTTGACGCGATAAAGTGCAGACCACCGACGGTGCAGCGGCTGACCGCGGTCATCCGCTGCCCTGCGGTGCGCGTGCGCCCTACCGCAACGCCGACCGGCTGCCGCCCAGGACCGTCTCGGCCGTGGCCATCGCGTCGGCGCGGGACATGCCGGACCGCAGGCGGGGATGGTAAAGCAGCGCGAGCAGTTGTTCGTCGCAGGGGGTCAGCCGGGCCCACATCGCGTTGTCGTTGAACAGCGACGGCGTGCCTTCGCGGCCGTCGTTGGACAGGCCCAGGCCCTGCGCGATCTCTTCCTCGATGCAGGCGGTCATCAGGCGGTCGGGCAGTTCGGCGCGGATCACGGCCACGGCCGCGCGGTAGCCCAGGGTGCGGTCGGCGTGGGGGACGGCGGCCACCATGCACAGCTTGGTCGGCGCCATGTTGACCAGCATGCCCTTCGTGCGGGGTGCCATGCCGGGCGCGCGTGTGTCGAGGTGGGCGCCCATGCCGCGGCGTTCGGCCTCGGACACCACGAAGACGGTGAAATTGGGTTGCGTCCCGCCCATCCGCACCGGGTGGCCCGAACGGGCCGACAGTTGGCGGGTGTAGCGCGCGACATGTCTGCGAATCTGTGTGCGCTGCGCGTCGGCCACCGATGCGCCGAAAACGACGTCGATCGCCACCGGGGCTTCCCAGCGCATCAGGCCCGAACCGGCCCCGTATTCGCGGCCCAGCGCGATGCGGTCGAAGTCGCGCAAAAGCGCGCGGGCGTCGGCATAGCCCTGCGCGGGCGGCACGTCACGCAGGCGGCCCTGCGACACCAGGCGATGTTCGAGGTGCCGGAAGTTCGCCGACAGGGCGGGATCGAGGGATAGGGCAGCGGACGGGGGGCACAGCAGGAGCAGGGCAGCAGCAAGGCAGCCCCAGGTCTTGCGGATCCTCTGCGGACGATCTGGCAGGTTCGGCCCTCCGACATCGGTCCCCGGTCCGGGGAAGCTTAGGGTGCCGCCGGGCAACAGGTCAAGCGCCAATGCCAGGCCCGCGGCGACCGCGGCTGGACCCGGTCCGCCGCCGGGCTAGAACAGGGCGGATCGGGGGACCCATGCAGCACATCATCCTTTACGCAGCGACCGCGGTTGTGTTCCTCGGCGTCGATGCATTCTGGCTGTCGCGCGTGATGGGGCCGCTGTTCCGGCGTGAACTGGGCGACATGCTGCGGCCCGCGCCCAGCCTGGGGGTCGCGGCGGGGTTCTATGCGCTTTATGTCGTGGGGATCCTGTGGTTCGCTTCGGCGGGTGGGCTGGACGGCAAGCCGATGGGCCGCGTGGCGCTGGATGCGGCGCTGTTCGGGTTCTTTGCCTATGGCACTTACGAGATGACCAACATGGCCACGCTGAACCGCTGGACCTGGGGCATGGTGGCGGCCGACATGGCCTGGGGCACGGTGCTGA
>CAYYOE010000618.1:0-1544 GCA_964473055.1 uncultured Rhodobacterales bacterium
ACTCAGTCCGCGCCGCGCACCACCACCCGCGGGTCCACCATCTTCTTCTGGATCAGCCAGACCAGGACACCCGCCGCCAGCCCGATCGCATCGGTGAACCACCCCGCCGCGATCATCGACAGCGCCGCCCCGGCCAGCACGATCCGCAGCGGCCAGCCGAGCAGGCCGAAGAACCAGCCCTGCACCGCCGACGACAAGAGGTAGATGCCCAGAAGGGCCGACACGACGACATGGATGATCTCGCCCCACTCTCCCTGCATCAGCAGTGCGGGAGACGAGAAGAACATGAACGGCACGACAAAGGCCGCCAGCCCGAAGCGGAAACTCTCCACGCTGGTCTTCATCGGGTCGGACTGCGCGATGGCCGCCCCCGCATAGGCCGCCAGCGCGACAGGTGGCGTGATCGCCGACATCACCGCGTAATAGAAGATGAAGAAATGCGCGGTCAGCGGAGGGATTCCCATCTGGATCAGGCCCGGGCCGATCACGCTGGCCGCCACCGCATAGGCTGCCGTCGTGGGCATCCCCATGCCCAGGATGATCGACACGATCATGGCGAAGAACAGCGCGATCATCTGGTTCTGGTCGGCCAGCCCCAGCAGCATCGACGAAAACCGCGTGCCGATCCCGGTCAGCGCGATCACCCCCACGATAACCCCCGCCGCGGCGCAGACGGCCACCAGTTGCAGGGTCATCTTGGCCGCGATCTCGAAGGCGAACAGGATTTCCCGCACACCCATCCGGTAGGGCGTCAGCCAGCTGACCACTGCCGCCGCCGCCATCCCGTAGGTGCCTGCGCGGATCACCGAATAGCCTGCGAACAGCGCACCGATCAGGATGATGATGGGCAGGAACAGGAACACCTGGCGCGCCAACTTGTCGAAGCGCGGCAATTCCGACCGCGGCAGGCCCTTCATCCCGAATTTCTGCGCGGCCAGATCCACGTTGAAATAGATCGACGCGAAATACAGCAGCGCCGGGATGATCGCGGCGACCACGATCTCGGAATAGGCGATGCCGGTGATCTCGGACATGATGAAGGCGCCCGCGCCCATGATCGGCGGCAGGATCTGCCCGCCTGACGACGCCGCTGCCTCGACGCTGGCCGCGGTCTGCGGCTTGTAGCCGACGCGCTTCATCAAGGGGATGGTCAGCGACCCGGTGGACACCACGTTGCCCGCCGAAGTGCCGTTGATCATCCCCATCAGCCCGGACGCGAATACCGCCACCTTGGCGGGCCCGCCGCGCGCGCCGCCTGCCACTGCGAAAGCGAAGTTGACGAAGTATTCGCCCACGCGCGAGGCCTGCAGGAAGGCCGCGAAGGTGACGAACAGGATGATGTAGGTGGACGAAATCGCCGTGGTCGGACCCAGGATGCCCTGGTCGGTATAGACATAGGTGAAGAACCGCGCGGGCGTATAGCCGCGGTGTTCCAGAATGCCCGGCAGATACGGCCCGACAAAGGCATAAAGGACGAAGATGCCCGCGATCACCACCAGCGCCAGCCCCGCCAGCCGCCGCGCCATTTCCAGGATCAGCAGGGT
>CAYYOE010000619.1:0-1540 GCA_964473055.1 uncultured Rhodobacterales bacterium
CCATGTGCTGGGACAGGATGGCCTGCCCGCCCTTGATCAGGCAGAAGGTGTTCTTCACCTCTGACCCCATGGCCAGCACCTGCACGTCACGCGAAAACCCCAGCGGCAGGGGCAGGCCAGCCGGCGCATAGCCCCGCGCGCGGCGCAAAAGGCGCGGGCGGCCAAGGTCAACCCGGACGACGGAGTCGTCGATGCGGTTCGCAATCTCGCGGTCGTGGAGGCAGGCAAAATCGGCAATCTCGGCCAGCCTCTCGCGCGTGTCCGGATTGGTAATGCATTGCGGCTGGCCCGAGGGGTTGCCGCTTGTCATCACCACGGGCCGCCCGATTCGGCGCAGGATCATGTGGTAGAAGGGCGTATAGGGCAGCATCACGCCCAGCCGGTCCAGCCCCGGCGCGATGCTGTCCGGCAGGCTGTTCGGTAGCGATTTCAGCAGCACGATGGGCGCTTCGGGGCCGCTGAGCGCCGCAGCCTCTACTTCCGACACCTCGCAGTATTCCCGCACGACGCCCAGATCGCGGGCCATCAGGGCAAAGGCCTTGCCCGCACGGCCCTTGCGGCGGCGAAGCTCGGCCAATGCAGCGGCATTTGTCGCATCGCAAGCCAGATGCGCGCCGCCCAAGCCCCGGATCGCCACGATATGGCCGTTCAGGATCATGCCCCCGGTCGCGTCGATGTCGTCCAGCATCGAGAAGGCCTCGTGCTGCACGGCACCCTTGCCCAGCTTCTCGATCCAGATCTGCGGGCCGCAACGGCCGCAGGCCACCGGCTGGGCGTGAAAGCGGCGATCGGCGGGGTTGCGGTATTCCGTCGCGCAGGGCTCGCAGAGGTCAAAGGGGGCCATCGTCGTCTTGGCCCGGTCATAGGGGGCTGCGGTGACGATGGAAAAGCGAGGGCCGCAATTGGTGCAATTGGTGAAAGGGTAGCGGTAGCGGCGTTCAAACGGGTTGCGGAACTCGGCCAGGCAATCTGGGCAGGTCGCGGCATCAGGGGTGACCGAGCCGCGCATCTCTCCACCCTCAGATGCCACGATGTCAAAGCCCTTGGGCGCTTCGGCCTCCAGCGGCTCCACCCGCAGCTCTTCGATCCGGGCCAGGGCCGGAAGGCTTGCGTGCAGGCGGGCTGGGAAGGTGGCAAGGCCGTCGCCCCAGAGGCGGATCACCACGCCCTCGGCGGTGTTCTTCACGTCGCCCGCAAGGCCCATTTCCTGCGCCAGCCGCCAGACGGCGGGGCGGAAGCCCACGCCCTGCACTTGCCCCCGCACGGTGACCTGCGCGCCCCTCATGGTGCGGCGTCCCAGATCAGCACTCGGTTGTTGCCGCTGTCCGCTACCGCGACGGTGGACCCGAGCGCAGAAAGGCCATAGGGCCAGCACAGGCTGTCTCGCATGGCGACGCCCCAGCGGTTGTCGCCCTTGGAGGCAAAATCCGGCTGGCCGGTCAGGCGGTCGGCATGGGCGCCCATCGCGTTGTCTGAGAACCCCAGGAGGCGCGAGTTGGCGGTGTCGCCGACCACCAGCCTGCCCTGCAGCACGGCCAGC
>CAYYOE010000620.1:0-1540 GCA_964473055.1 uncultured Rhodobacterales bacterium
CGGACAGCAGACGGTGGACGAGGCGTTGGCCAAGGCGCAGACCCTGACCACCGAGGAAATGGAAGCCGCAGGTTACTGACCGCCGCTTCTGAACCGGGGGCGGCCCGACCGCCGCCCCCGCCTTTCCATCCCGACAGCGTTCGCGCGCAGGCCCCGGGCCTGCGCCCGGTCGAACCGCGAGGATCAAGGTCATGGCCACCCAGCATTCCCGTTCCGCCGCCCGGCTGATGATGGCACCCGCCGTAGTGCTGCTTCTGGGCTGGATGCTCGTCCCGCTGACGATGACGCTCTGGTTCTCGTTCCGCCAGTACCTGCCGCTGCGGGGCGGCGACCTCGGGGCGGCTGGTTTTGACAACTACGTCCGCTTCGTCACCTCGTCCGCGTTCTGGCCAAGCGTGCAGGCCACGCTGGTCATCGTCGGCGGTGTCCTTCTGATCACGGTTGTCCTGGGGGTGCTGCTGGCGCTGTTGCTGGATCAGCCGATGTGGGGCCAGGGGATCGTCCGCATCCTGGTGATCGCGCCGTTCTTCATGATGCCCACGGTGTCGGCACTGGTCTGGAAGAACATGTTCCTCGACCCGGTGAACGGATCGTTCGCGCATCTGTGGAAGGCGTTCGGGCTGACGCCGGTGGAATGGCTCAGCCAGGCGTCGCTGTTCTCGATCATCCTGATCGTGTCGTGGCAGTGGCTGCCCTTCGCCACCCTGATCCTGCTGACGGCGATCCAGTCGCTGGACAACGAGCAGCTTGAAGCAGCCGAGATGGACGGCGCGCCGCCCCTGTCGCGCTTTGCGTGGATCGTGCTGCCGCACCTTGCCCGCGCGATCACCGTCGTCGTCCTGATCCAGACGATATTCCTGCTGTCGATATTTGCCGAGATCTTCGTGACCACCCAGGGGTCCTTCGGCACCCGCACGCTCACCTACCTGATCTACCAGCGCGTGCTGGAAAGCCAGAATGTGGGCCTCGGGTCGGCGGGCGGGGTCTATGCCGTGATCCTCGCTAACATCGTTGCGCTGTTCCTGATGCGCATCGTCGGCAAGAACCTCGACCGATAGGAAGGGACAGACATGGCCCGCGCCGTCACCCCGCGCCGCAAGACGATCAACACCGCCGCCGCCTGGACGGTTGGCCTTCTGATCTTCTTTCCGATCCTCTGGACCATCCTGACCAGCTTCAAGACCGAGGCCGTGGCCATTGCCGACCCGCCCGTCTTCCTGTTCTTCGACTGGACGCTGGAAAACTACGCCGTGGTGCAGCAGCGGTCGGACTACATGCGCTTTCTGTGGAACTCGATCATCATCGCGGGGGGATCGACCCTTCTGGGCATCGTCATCGCGGTCCCTGCCGCCTGGTCGATGGCCTTTGTGCCCTCGGCCCGGACCAAGGACATCCTTCTGTGGATGCTGTCCACCAAGATGCTGCCGGCGGTGGGGGTAATCTATCCGATCTACCTGATCTTCATCGAACTCGGCCTTCTGGACACCCGCATCGGCCTGACCATCGTGCTGATGCTGATCAACCTGCCGATCATCGTCTG
>CAYYOE010000621.1:0-1539 GCA_964473055.1 uncultured Rhodobacterales bacterium
CCGCAACCCTTCTCACCCGGCAGGGGATTGGCAGGCTGGGGCGGGTAGTGGATCAACCGCAGGTTCGCGTGGGCATCGTGGCAGAACGGGGCGAAATGCCCCTCGGGCAAGTCGAGCGAGAGGGCAAGCCCGGTCATCAGCCGCGCGGCCAACCCGCCCATGGCGTCGAAATAGTCCTCCAGCGCGGCGCGAAAGGCCGGATGACCCTCGGGCCACTGGTTCGGGCCATGGTTGAACTTGCCCGCGACCACGCGGGGATCATCGGGGGGCAGGTCGGCGCCGGTGTAGAAGCTTTCCTTCAGGTCCGGGGGCGCGCCTGCCTCCAGCGTCTGGCCACGGATCGGCTCATACCCCCGGTTGCAGGGGCTGTTCTTCATGTAGACCGCCATCTTCTCGGCCTCGGGCAGGGTGAAGAAGGCGCGGGCCTGGTCCAGCACCGCGGCGCGCAAGGGTTCGTCGATGCCGTGGCCGGTGACATACATGAACCCCTTGTCGCGGCAGGCGACGCCGATCGCCCGCCCCACGGCGGCACGGGCGGCAGGGTCGGGCGACGACAGTGCCGAGATGTCGACGATGGGCAGGCTGGGCGCGGTATCCTTCATTGTGCAGGTCCTCTCAGGCGGATTGCAGGCGGCGGGCGGCGGCGTGGTGGTCGCGGCGCAGGGCCGCCAGATCGAGGCCGGGTATCGCCCCGTCCCAGACCGTCCAACGGCCCGCGACCATCACCCGGTCGGCCCGGTGCGCGCCGCACATGACGATGGCGGCGAGGGGGTCGCCGTGGCCGGAAAAGCGCAATTCGTCCAGCGTGAAGCACGCAAGGTCGGCGGCCTGCCCGACGCCGATGCGGCCAAGCTCGAGCCGGCCGATGCAGGCGGCAGAGCCTTCGGTTGCCCAGCGCAGGGGATCGAGGTGCGTGACGCGCCCCACCCCGTAGTGGTGGCGCTGCAACAGGAAGGCCAGCCGGACCTCCTGCATCAGGTTCGACGCATCGTTGGACGCGGACCCGTCCACGCCAAGGCCGACGGAGACTCCTGCCGCTTCCAGCTCGCAGACCCGGCAGTGGCCGGAATGGATCTGCATGTTGGAACAGGGGCAGTGGGTGACGGAGGTGCCCGCTTTCGCAAGCCGCGTCATGTCGACGTCCGAGAAATGGATGCCATGGGCCAGCCAGACATCGGGGCCAAGCCAGCCGGTATCCTCCAGAT
Organism: uncultured Rhodobacterales bacterium; assembly: GCA_964473055.1. Lineage (GTDB taxonomy): Bacteria > Pseudomonadota > Alphaproteobacteria > Rhodobacterales > Rhodobacteraceae > UBA996. The sequence continues at coordinate 1,206 of CAYYOE010000621.1, forward strand.
AATCCAGCGGGCGCATCCCGAAGGTGGCGCTGCACCAGGCATCCTCGTCATGGGTCTCGGCCAGGTGCGTATGCAGCCGCGCGCCGTGCTTGCGGGCAAGGGTGGCGCTCGACGCCATCAGCGACCGCGTGACCGAGAAGGGCGAACAGGGCGCCAGCGCGATCTGGATCAGCGCGTGGGGCGCGGGGTCGTGATACGCGCCCAGCAGGCGTTCGCTGTCGGCCAGGATCGCGTCCTCGTCCTGCACCACGCTGTCGGGGGGCAGGCCGCCGTCCTTGACCGACAGGTTCATCGACCCGCGGGTGAACACGCCCCGGATGCCAAGGGCGCGCGC
>CAYYOE010000622.1:0-1537 GCA_964473055.1 uncultured Rhodobacterales bacterium
CGGGATGCGGGTCCGGGCCAGGCTCTTCAACGGGTTCCTGTTGGGAACGGCGGTGCAAAACTGGGCCACGGTAGCGGCGGGATAGTCTCGCTGCGGACGGAGTAAAATCCTGCCACTTTTCCCTTCTTGCGGCAGCAGGGAGGGTGGGGAGATCTATACCGTGGAACTTTACAAGAAGGTTCGTCTGGCCTGCGCCGAGGGCATGAGCGCGCGGGCGGCAGCGAAGCATTTCAACGTTTCGCGCGGGACGGTTGACAAGATGTTGGCCTTCTCGGTGCCGCCTGGCTATCGGCGGGAGAAGCCGATCACGCGGCCGAAGCTGGACGGGTTCACCGAGATCATCGACGCCTGGCTTGAAGCCGACAAGGCCATTCACCGCAAGCAACACCACACGGCGAAGCGGATATGGGAACGGCTTCAGGCCGAGCATGGCTTCACCGGCGGCTATACGACCATCAAGGATTACGTGCGTGAGCGTGAGCGTCGGACCCGGGAGATGTTTGTGCCTCTGGCCCATCCTCCGGGCCATGCGCAGGCGGATTTTGGCGAAGCGGTCGTCGTCATCGGCGGCGTCGAGCAGAAAGCCTACTTCTTCGTCATGGACCTGCCGCACAGCGATGCCTATTTCGTGCGAGCCTATCCGGCGGCGACGGCGGAAGCCTGGATGGACGGGCATGTCCGCGCCTTCGCCTTCTTCAGCGGGGTGCCGGAGTCGGTGCTCTACGACAACGACCGCTGTCTGGTCTCGAAGATCCAGCCGGATGGCACGCGCATCCGCGCCGCGCTGTTCAGCGGCTTGCAGTCGCATTACCTGTTTCGGGATCGCTATGGTCGGCCTGGCAAGGGGAACGACAAAGGCGCTGTCGAAGGGATGGTTGGCTATGCCCGCCGCAACCATATGGTGCCGATCCCCCACTTTGCCAGTTGGGACGATTTCAACGCCGGCCTTGAAGGGCAGTGCCGCGCGCGCCTCACACACACGCTTCGTGGTCACAAGGAAACGATCGGCGAGAGGCTGCAGCGCGATCTAGCCGCGATGCGCCCACTGCCTGCCGCCCCGTTCGAAGCCTGCGATCAGGCGGGCGGCAGGGTCAGCTCCCAGTCGCTCGTGCGCTATGATACCAACGATTATTCGGTCCCGGTCGCCTATGGCCATCAGGATGTCTGGATCCGCGGTTATGTCGATGAGGTTGTGATCGGCTGTCGTGGGGATGTGATCGCCCGACACTCGCGCTGCTACGACCGCGAGGACATGATCTTCGACCCGGTCCCACACGACACGACAGAGAGCTGGGTGAGGGCGGCTGGATGGATTCAACTGGGCGACTCCGACCAAGGAAGCGTCCAATGTCACACCATGCCATATCCGCCCTCATGGGAATTCTGCGCCCCGAGATCGATCTCGGCAAGAGCCGCCTTGAGACGCTCTGCCTGATCGTCATCGGCATGGTCAGCGCGCGCAGCGTGAACCTCAGCCATCTTGCCTGCGAGCGGCCAGGAACGGTGCAGACCACGTCGACCTATCGTCGGCTGCAAC
>CAYYOE010000623.1:0-1535 GCA_964473055.1 uncultured Rhodobacterales bacterium
GCGCGCTGTACGACTTTGCGCTGAACCATGTGATGCACCTCGACGACCCGATGGAAGCGTTCCGGCTGGAAGTGTCGGAGATCGGAAAGGGGGGCGCCCATGCCGCGGCTGAGTGAGATCGTCACGAAGGTCCGGTCCAAGAACGCGGGTCCCTTCTGGGTGACGATCGACGTGTTCTGCGGCGATGCACCCACCTTCGCGCGGGTGTCGGCGGCATTGGAGACTGGCGCGGTGGCGGCGCTGTACGGTCAGCCCGCGCAACTGGTGAAGCGCTTCGACATCGCCGACCTGAACGTGGTCAAGTTCAGCTTCCCCCGCCCCGCGGTGCAGGGTTCGGTCGCCGACCGCGACATGCACGGCGCGCAATGGGCGCATCTGCTGGCCGAGGTCGAACTTGCCTGACCTCTGGCGGCGGCGGGGCCTGACGCTGGGCATCGCCGCCGTGGGGGCCGGGGGGGCGATTGCCGTCGGCCTGCCGCTGCCGCTGCTGCTGGGGCCGATGCTTGCGTGCCTTCTGGCCGCACTCATGGGCGCGCGGATGGCCGACATGGGGGCAGGGGGCACCTATCTGCGAACCTTCATCGGCGTGGCGGTGGGGGCCTCGATCACGCCCGATGTGGTGGCGGGGCTGCCCGGGATGGCTGTGTCGCTGGCGTTCGTGCCGATCTACATCGTGGTGATCGGTGCCGTGGGCTACCCGCTGTTCCGCCGTGTCTTTGGCTTCGACCACCCGACCGCCTGGTATGCGGCCATGCCGGGGGGCCTGCAGGACATGATCCTGTTCGGCCAGCAGGCGGGGGGCGATGTGCGTGCGCTGTCGCTGATCCATGCCACGCGGGTGCTGGCGATCGTCACGCTGGCGCCGATCCTGATGACCTGGCTCTGGGGGGCGGACCTGACCCGCGCCCCGGGCCAGCCCGCCAGTTCGATGGACCCGGTGGATGTGGGTGTGATGCTGGCCGCCGGGCTGGTCGGCTGGAAGGTGGCCGAGCGGGTGCGGCTGTTCGGCGCCTCGATCCTCGGGCCGATGATCCTGACCGCCGCGCTGTCGCTGGTGGGCGTGATCGACAGCCGCCCCCCGTCCGAGATGATCTGGGCGGCGCAGCTGTTCATCGGGCTTTCGGTGGGCGTGAAATACACTGGCATCACTGCGCGCGAGGTGCGGATCGATGTGGGCGCGGGGTTGGCCTATGCGGCGCTGCTGGCCCTGATCGCGCTGGTGTTCATCGAAATCGTGGCCCTGTCGGGCCTTGCCCCGCCGATCGACGCGTTCCTCGCCTACCTGCCGGGTGGGCAGGCCGAGATGGTCATCATCGCGATCCTGGCGGGGGCCGATCTGGCCTATGTGGTCAGCCATCACCTGTTGCGGGTGGTGCTGGTGATCGCGCTGGCCCCGGTCGCGGCCCGGCTGTTTCGGGGGTAGGGCGGGGGAAACGGCGGTTTGTGCACATGTGCACAAAAGGTCAAGTCGTTGGAATCGCTGGGATAGGGGTGTGCACGTTCATCTTTGGGAAACCTTGGTGGACGACCTCTGC
>CAYYOE010000624.1:0-1526 GCA_964473055.1 uncultured Rhodobacterales bacterium
CTCGGCCCGCGTACCAACGTCGCCAACGGCGACAAGGTGATCGGCACCAACCACACCCTGCCGACCAAGCGCGCAGGCCGCTACACCGGCGGGCTCTGGGTGGGCAAGTTCCTCAAGACCCACAGCTACCAGCGCATCACCACCGACGCCGCCGCCGCCATGATCGGCGAATACGGCTCGCGCCTGTGCATGCTGGAAGGCTTCGTCGGCCATGCCGAGCAATGCAACATCCGCGTCCGCCGCTACGGTGGCCGCAATGTCCCCTACGGGATGGCGGCGGAGTGACCTCGCGAATGACCCACTTTCATCCTTGTCCAAATACCTCCCGGGGGCGACCCGAAGGGTCGGCGGGGGGCAGGCAGCCCCCCGTCCGCTCCCACCACCGATGCGCACCATGACCCTGCCGCGCCCCCCCTCCTTCCGCCTCGATGGCCGCCGCGCCCTCGTCACCGGCGCCTCCTCGGGCATCGGCCTTGCCGCCGCCGCCGCGCTGGCGCAGGCAGGCGCAACCGTCACCCTTGTCGCCCGCAAGCCCGACGCGTTGGAGGACACGGCCACGGCGATCCGGGCCGAGGGCGGACAGGCCGACGCACTGCCCCTCGATATCACCGACCTTGCCGCCACCACAGCCGCCGTCGCGGACCATGGCCCCTTCGACGTGCTGGTGAACAGCGCAGGCCTCGCCCGCCACAGCCCCGCGCTCGACACCACGCCCGCCGACTATGACGCCGCGATGGCCCTCAACCTGCGCGCCGCCTACTTCCTGACGCGCGAGGTCGCCCGCGGCCTGATCGCCGCCGCCCGCTCCGGATCGCTCATCAACATCTCCTCGCAGATGGGCCACGTCGGCGGCCCCGACCGCGCGGTCTATTGCGCGACGAAACACGCGCTGGAAGGCATGACCAAGGCGATGGCGATCGAGTGGGGGCCGCACGGCATCCGGGTCAACACGCTCTGCCCCACCTTCATCCGCACGCCCCTGGGCGAGCAGACGCTGAAGGACCCCGCGCGCCGCGACTGGATCCTGTCCAAGATCAAGCTCGGCCGCGTGGGCGAAGTGGAAGACCTGATGGGGCCCATCGTGTTCCTGGCGTCCGACGCGTCGGCACTCGTCACCGGGACGCACCTGCTGGTCGACGGGGGCTGGACCGCGGAATGACTGACCTGCCCGACAAGGTGACCGCCCATGACGTCGCGCGCCTGGCCGGGGTCAGCCAGTCGGCCGTCAGCCGGGTGTTCACGCCGGGCGCCTCGGCGTCGCGCGCGACGGTCGCCAAGGTCCGCGCCGCGGCGGAACAACTGGGCTACCGCCCGAACCCGCTGGCCCGCGCGATGATCACGGGTCGCACCCGGATCATCGGGCTGGTCGTCGCCTACCTCGACAACCAGTTCTACCCCATGGCGCTGGAACGCCTGTCCCGCGCGCTGCAGGAACGCGGCTACCATGTGCTGGTGTTCATGGCCGAGAACTCCACCGCCAAGGTGCAGGAGGTCACGCAGGACCTGATCGACTACCGCGTCGACGG
>CAYYOE010000625.1:0-1517 GCA_964473055.1 uncultured Rhodobacterales bacterium
CGAACAGCGTCGGGATGATCAGCATCAGCCGGCGGAGGATATAGGCGCCCATCCGGCCCTCAGCGCAGCGCGCCGGCCGCGCGCAGGGCGGCGGCCTTGTCGGCATTGAACCACCAGAAATCGAGGTTCCCCAGTGCATAGGGCGGCAGTTCGGCGGGACGCTCGAACATGTCGTAATGCGCCACCCAGTAGTTGCCGAGGTACCAGGTCGGGATCACGAAATAGTCCCAGCGCAGGATCCGGTCGACGGCGCGCACGCCTGCGGCCATCTCCTCGCGCGTGGTCGCGCCCACGACCTTCTCGATCAGCCGGTCCACCGCCGGGTTGCCATAGCCCGCCGGGTTGAAGATATCGTTGCGGCCCTCGGACCCGAACCGCTGGGACAGGCCGGTCCCTTCCTCCAGCCCGTTGTTGTAGCCGTCGAAGATGATGTCGTAGTCGAACGATTGCAAACGTCGTTGGTATTGCGCGGGGTCAACACGGGTGTATTTCACGTCAACGCCCAATCGCTGCAGGTTCTGTTCAAAGGGAGCAATCACGCGGTCGAAGTCCTGCCGGGTTTCGAGGATCTCGATCTGTAGTGTCTCGCCCGCGGAATTGCGCAACAGCCCGTCGTTGCCTGGCGTCCAGCCCGCCTGTTCCATCAGCGCCAGCGCCTGGCGCAGGTTGCCCCGGTCCAGCTGCGAAGCGCCCGAAGTATGAGGCATCACGGGCGGTTCGGTCAGGATTTCGGGCGCGATCAGGTCGGCGACGGTCTGCAGATACTCCAGTTCCAGCCCCTCGGGCACGCTCTGCGCGGCAAGCGCAGAATTCTGCCAGAAGCTCTCGCGCTGCCGGAACAGGCCGAACTGCAACGTGTCGTTGGTGAAGGTGAAGTTGTACATCAGCCCGATCGCGCGCCGCACGTCGCGGTTCTGCAGGGCTGATTGTCGTAAGTTGAAGACGAAACCACTGGCGCCGGGCAGGTTCAGGTTCGGCGGTTCGTCCCGCACAATCCAGCCCTTCTGGACGGCGGGCACGTCATAGGCCGTGGACCAGTTGAGCGAACTGCTCTCCTGCCGGAACGTAATGATGCCCGAAGTGAAACCGAGGAAGGCCGCGGAACGATCGGAGAAGTACTCCACCCGGATCGTGTCGAAGTTCGCGCGGCCCTGCATGATCGGCAGGTCGGCCCCCCAGTAGTCCAGGTTGCGGCGATAGGTGATGCTGCGCCCGACATCGAAGGCATCCAGCATGTAGGGCCCCGATCCCGGCGAGACATTCAGGCGGCTCTCGTCCAGCCGCGCGCCGGTTTCCTCGTACCATGCTCGCGACCAAACAGGCGTGCCCCCCACCTGCGGAATGAGGCTCTTGCGCGGTACACCTTCAACGAATGAGAACTTCACCGTGTGATCGTCCAGCGCCACGACATCTGCGATGACCTCCTTGAGGAAACTCGCTAGAGACGGCGTGCCCTGTTCCCGCAGCAGCTTGTGCGAGAACACGATGTCGTCGGCGGTCACCGGCGTGCCATCGGA
>CAYYOE010000626.1:0-1511 GCA_964473055.1 uncultured Rhodobacterales bacterium
AAGGGCCTCGCCGCCGGAACGGTCGCCAGCGCGGGCACCATCGCGGCGCTGATCCCGCCCTCGATCCTACTGGTGCTGTTCGGCGTCTTTGCCGAGGTGTCGATCACCGGCCTGCTGATCGCGGGCGTCATTCCTGGGCTGCTGACCGCCGCGCTGTATTCGCTGATGATCCTGCTCCGCTGCTGGCGGAACCCGACGCTCGCCCCGCGCATCACGCTGGACGACGAGCCCGACCTCGCGCGCGAACGATGGCGCGCCCTGGCCGAGATCTGGCCCATCGCGCTGCTGATGGTGGGCATCGTCGCGGCACTGTATTCGGGCACCGTGACGCCGACCGAGGTGGGCGCCGCGGGCGCGTTCCTGGCGACCGTGATCGCGGTGGCGCAGCGCAAGATGGGCCTGGCGCGGTTCGTGCAGGCGCTGAAGGACAGCATGGCCGTCACCGCACAGATCTTCTTCGTGGGCTTCGGCGCACTGCTCTATACCCGGTTCCTGGCGCTGACCGGCCTCAGCCGGATGCTGTCGGACACGCTGGCGCCCATGGGCCTCGATCCGCTGCTGGTCATGCTGGCGGTCACGGTGATCTTCCTGATCCTGGGCATGTTCCTCGATCCGATCGGGATCATGCTGATCACCATGCCGGTCTTCGTGCCCCTGATGAACGCCATGGGGATGGACCTGATCTGGTTCGGCGTCCTTGTGGTGAAGTTCATCGAGATCGGGATGCTGTCGCCGCCCCTTGGGTTCAACGTCTATGTGGTCAAGTCGGTGGTGGGCGATGCGATCCCGATCCAGAGGATCTTTCGCGGCGTGGGGTGGTTTCTGGTCTGCGACATGGTGGTGGTGCTGTTGATGATCCTGTTCCCGGCCATCGTTCTGTTCCTGCCGAACCTGATGCGGGGCTAGGCGCATGGGACCCTTCGACCGCTCCTGGGACTACGTCATCGCGGGGGGCGGCACCGCGGGCTGCGTGCTGGCCAACCGCCTGAGCGAAGATGTCGGCGTGTCGGTGCTGCTGCTGGAAGCCGGGGGGTCGGGCCGCGATATCCGTATCGAGGTGCCCATGCTGATCGGAAAGGTCATCGGCAACCCCGCCTTCGACTGGATGTGGAAAAGCGCGCCCGAGCCGCACCTGGGCGGTCGCGTCATGCCCCTGCCGCGCGGGCGGATGCTGGGCGGGTCGTCGGGGATGAACGGCATGGTCTATGTCCGGGGGCACCGGACCGACTATGACGGCTGGGCGGATGCGGGCTGCCCCGGCTGGGGCTGGGCCGACGTGCTGCCGTACTTCATGCGGTCGGAACGGGCCGAGGGGCCGCCGATGCAGGGCCACGGCACCTCGGGCCCCTGGATCAACAGCGATCCCGGCGTGCGCTGGCCGGTGCTGGACGCGTGGCTCGACGCCGCCGACCAGGCGGGCGTGCCCAAGGCCCTCGACTACAACGGCGGCGACCACGAGGGCGCCGCCTACTGCCGCGCCTCGATCCACCGGGGGCGGCGGCAATCGACGG
>CAYYOE010000627.1:0-1508 GCA_964473055.1 uncultured Rhodobacterales bacterium
CAGCCGCGCCAGCGGCCCGGGCAGCGGATGGCCGCCCCCACGGCCAGCCGCTTTGGCGACACCAGCGCGCGCTCAGCCGTCGCGATGACCTGACGGGATAAAGCGTCGACCACCAGCATTGCAGCGGCAGTCCGCGGCCATCCGGTGCCCTCTGCTGCGATTGGGGGGAGTGGTGGGCAGATTGCTCACCCTACGGGACCATCCGGTGCCCTGTGATGCGGCTGGCGTGAGCGGTGGGCGGATTGCCCGCCCTACGGCGCCGTCCGGTGCCCTGTGGTGCTGCAGTTTGGGGGGCGTGGCGGGCCGGTTGCCCGGCCCCTCACCCCCGCCCGAACCAACGCTCCACATGGTCGATGATGTGGTCCATCAGCGGGCCCGTCGCCTCGGGCCCACCAAAGACCAGGGCCCAGCCATCTTCGCCCCGCATCTCGCGCCGGATCGTCAGGCCGGGGCGGATGCGGGTCAGGCGGCGGGGGCGGCCGGGGGTGGGGTCGTCCCGGCGGGCAGGCGGGGTGCGGTCATCGACCTCGGCCTCGCGCAGGTAGCATTCGATGGCCTCCATCTGGCGCGACAGGGTGCGGGGGCGGATCGGCGCAAGCGTGTCGATGATGACATCGGCCATGCCGGCGCGGGCGGCGGCGGCCAGGCGCAGGATCTGCCGCTGGGTCAGATCGTGGGCCTGGTCGAACTGCGGCGCGAAGGCCTGCACGGCGTCGACCATGCTGCGCAGGCGGGCGCGGCGGAAGCGGTCGGCGCTGGCATAAAGCCCCTCGATCGCGGCCTCGACCGAGGGGAAGATGCCGCTGGCGGCGGCCTCGACCGCGATGCGGGCCTTGTCCCAGGGCGAGATGTCGGCGCGGATGTCGTTTTCCTCGACCATCCGGGCCAGCGCCGCGGGCAGGGTGGCGGCGGGTACGACGAGCGCGGGGACGATGGCGAAGCGGGTGATCCCGGCGGCCGCGAGGCGACGCAGGACAGCCATGCGGCGAAAGCCCGCGACGAGCGCGAAGGGGACGGGGCCGTCGATGGGCAGCACCTCGACGGGCGTGGCGAGGCCGGTGGCGAGGATCGAGGTTTCAAGCTCTGCCAGCGCGACCGGGTCGAGGGCCAGGCGGTCACGGGGCAGGACCGTGTCGTCGATGTCGGCAAGCGGGATGTGGTGCAGGTCCATGGGGCGCGTCCTTTGGCCGGAGGCGCCAGTCTAGGGCCGGACGCAGGGGTGTTGCGCGACGTCCGTGGCGGGCGGACGGCGCGGTGCGACCCGCCCCCGCCACCCGGGCCCCGCCACCCAAGCCCCCTGCCCTGCCCCTTCACCCGTGCGCCGCCTTCCCCTATCCTTCCCGCAGCCAACCAAAGGAGCGCCTGCCCATGTCCCTCCTCTCGCGCCTGTTCGGCGGCGGCGGCCCGGCCAAGCCCCGCCACGCGTCCGAGACCCACAAGGGCTTCACCATCACCCCCGATCCCCAGCGCGAGGGGTCGCGGTTCCGCGTCCGCGCCCATCTGTCCAA